>JAACFD010000038.1 GCA_009937555.1 Chlamydiales bacterium
AAGAACTTATAATCTAGCTCTTATAAAAGCAAAGGATCTTTATGCAAAAAAAACGTCCCTTAGTCGGTATTGGCGTACTAGTTTATCACGACAAGCAGCTACTGCTATCTAAACGTATAGCCTCTCATGGAGCTCATCACTGGTCTCCAGCCGGAGGTCACTTAGAGTTTGCTGAGAGCCCAGAAGAAGGAGCGAAAAGAGAGCTTAAAGAGGAGACAGGCTTAATCGCTAAAAACCTGATTGTAGGGCCTTGGACAAATGATTTTTTCATAGGTGAAGATAAGCACTATATCTCTCTTTTCATTTTAGTAGATGAATTTGAGGGACAGTTAGAGAATAAAGAGCCCCACAAATCACTTGATTGGCAATGGTTTGATATAGACAAGCTCCCCTCTCCCCTATTTTTACCTCTTGAAAATTTAATAAAAATGAAGAAAATGCACCCTTTACTAAAACTAGCAAAAAAGAAGCCTTCATCATGCTTACTTACCTAAAATTTGGCAGCCTACTAGCCCTACTTATTATTCTATATGGTGCCTATTCGGCAAATCAACAGATACACCGTTCTGTGAGTGTAGACAAAAAAAGCTTATCTCCATGCCCAGAAACCCCTAATTGCGTCTCCTCTCTTGCACCCACTAATTCCTCACACTACATAGTCCCCTTTAAAAACTCTGCTCCAGATTCATTAAAGATAATAAAAGAAACGATGCTAGCACACTTATCATCTAGAGTTTTAAGTGAGGAGCCTAATTACTTGCACTTAGAGAGCGCTACTCCATTTTTTCACTTTAAAGATGATGTGGAATTTTTAATTCTTGATGACACTATCCATGTCCGATCTATATCACGTTTAGGACATTATGACTTTAATGCGAATAGAAAAAGGGTAGAAAAACTAAGAAGTCTTCTACCCTCTTTTGACTAATTGCTTAGCTTAGACTAAGTTATTCTTTACTTCATGAACAGCAGCTTTATAGTAGTCTACTGTAGGCTTCAAACCTTCCTTTAAAGTCATGCGAGGGGCCCAGTGAAGCTTCTTTCTAGCTAATGTAATATCAGGCCTTCTTTTTTGAGGATCATCTTCAGGTAAAACTTTAAATACAAGTTCCGACTGAGAATGTGTAATGTCTCTAATGGTTAAAGCTAAATCTAAAATACTCACTTCTTCTTCGCTTCCTAGGTTTACAGGTCCTAAAAAGTCTTCTGAGCTTTGCATCATTGCGTACATACCATTTAACAGATCATTTACAAAACAAAGTGAGCGAGTCTGAGAACCATCTCCATATACTGTGATAGGCTCTGACTTGAGTGCCTGGCAGATGAAGTTAGAGATAACACGCCCATCATCTTCTGACATCATAGGGCCATAAGTATTAAAAATTCTTACAATCTTAACTGGTGTTTTTTTCATTTTATAGTACTCATAGCAGAGTGATTCAGCAATACGCTTCCCTTCATCATAACAAGATCTAGGTCCTACAGGATTCACATTTCCCCAGTAACTTTCTTTCTGCGGGTGTTCTAGAGGATCTCCATATATTTCAGATGTTGAGGCTTGTAGGTATCTGGCATTGTTTTTTTGCGCAAAATTTAAAGCATTAAGAGTTCCCATAAAATTTACTTTTATTGTCTGAACAGCATCTTTTTGATAATGTCTAGGGGAAGCTGGGCACGCTAAATTGTAAACTTCATCAACCTTAAAATCAAAATCCCACTGTTTCACTACATCATAGTTGATAAATACAAAGTCTGAGGAACGCTCAAAAGCTTTGATATTTTCATACTTTCCAGTCTGAAGGTTGTCCATACAGTAAACTTTATAACCCTTTTCTAATAAAAAACGGCAGAGATTAGCTCCTAAAAACCCTGCTCCTCCAGTTATTAATGCTGCAGGTTTATTTTTTGACTCACTTTCAGCTTCCGTATTCATAGTGAATGCTTGAGCAACTAGGGTAATAAAAATAATCAATAACGATAATCTGAGTTTCATAAAAAAAATCCTTTAATGTGCGATATTCGGATAGTCTGTATAACAAAAAAAAACTTTTTCTCTAAGCCTTTAAAAGACGCTAAGCTATTTAATCTTGCGCATTAGCTATGCCTTGTCTAAAATATATTCTAAATAAATAACTTAAGAGTATTATGAATCTAGCTATAAATTCTTCTGTGACTCCTGTTACTCAATACTGTAAAGAAGATCTTTCTGATGAACAAATCCAAGATCTAAAACAGGTAAAAGCGCTACTCGCTGATAACTGTAAGTGGCGCTTTCCTATTGTTAAACCTCACAGTGAGGGTTCACAAGCTTCTACTTTTCTTGCTTATGATGCGAGTAAAGAAAGATACCTTTTAAAGCTGTTAAAAGGAAATGAATATAGACCTATTGGAACAACCTATCGTAACTTTTCTGAAGCTGAGAATGAAGCGCTAATAAGTTCACAACTCTCCCACCTACCTTTTGTTTGCTGTAGTAAAGACATTGTAGCCAATAAGTTATTTATTCAACCTTTTATTGAAGGTGACACCTATTATAACTACTATGAACAGCTAATTAGTTATAAGGACTCCCAAGGCGCTAAGCAATTAGCTGTTGATCTGTTGGGGAAGTTAGCTTTGGTTATAAAAAATGATGTTCTGCCTATAGATTTCAACTGCATCTCTAACCTAATTGTAAGCCCTCAGTCTGACATTCATTTCATTGATTTATGTGATTACCTCTATATCCCTCACCTTATACAGGGTAAGTTTGCTATTGACCCCTATGCAGATCTTTATATAAGTAAAGGTGGACAAGAGTTTAAAGCTGATTTGCGTTACTTTTTGCAAGATATGTTAATAACGATTTTCAATACTATTGACTACTTATCTAAAGGTATTAATAAAGAGCTCCCTTCTTTTAACCATAAAAAGCAAAAACTGCTAGATTATTGCTTGAAGCTAGAGAGCAGTGATGATCTACTAAACATTCAAAAAGAGCTTATACTTTTTTTAGATGAAGCTGTTATTCTTTTCAAGACAGGCTAGTCCCATTAGCAACCTCTCCATCTACACTTGCTAGTACCACTCCCCTGTCAGTAACAAAACCTGTAACCAAGATCTCTGATATAAATGGCCCTATTTGTTTAGGTGGAAAGTTAAGCACACAAATTACCTTTCGCCCTACTAAGTCTTCTTTCTCATAGAGCTCTGTAATTTGAGCGCTAGATTGCTTTACTCCAACTAAGGAGCCGCAGTCTACTTGAAGTTTGTAGGCTTTTTTTCTTGCCTCTGGAAAATCTTTTGCTGAAACAATCGTTCCTACTACTAATTTAACCTTTTCAAAATCTTCCCAGTTGATAAGTTCCATAATTATTACCTCTTATTTTACTTCTTAACTACCATACAGCATAAAAGATTATGTAAGTAGACTTGCAAGTTTAGATCAAAAAAAAATGCTGCTTAAATCTAGCTATTACTAATTAGCAGGGTGTAAATCTTTATTTTAATACAGTTCACAACTCCATCTTAAACAACTTTAACTAAGCACATTAAAACCAACTCCTTACATTAAAAAGAAGTCTTAAACATTTCTTAATTATCTTTTCTTATACTACCATCTTCAAGTTGAGCATAATTTTTAAAACATAAAAATAAGCTAAAAAAAGCCCTCTTAGCCTCTTCTTGACAAGAATGCTAAGCTATGGGAAGATTTTGCTTTTGATTATAAGACTTTTATTAAGGAGAAAAAAAAATGGCTAGTATGTCTGCTGCCGCTAAAATGAACCATTACCAAAATGCGATAGGTTTATCTTCAATTCTTAGACGTGCTATTCATGCATCTAAGAATAACTCTGCAACAAATATTGACCTTGGTAGTGTTGTATCATTTTCATTTGATGCTCTTAGAGCTCTGAAGCCATGGGGCTTTATTCCTACTGAAATGTATAGCTTACTTTCATCATACCCTATTAACCATATACGCTATATTATTGCTAATCACGAAGACTTAGGGAAAGACTCCTTAGTATATAAACTTCTTGGTACCCACCCAAAAGAAGCTATGAATCTTCTGACATATGATGGTGAGCCTTTAACAACTTTATCTCTTGCACAGCTTATCTTAACAAGCGACTACACAAAGCTGGGTGTTAGACTTGATTTAACAGACGAAGAGCAAGCTAGACTAGGTCAAGCTCTAAAAAGTTTCCAAACCTCTACTTTTGTAGCAGCTAAAGCGCTAAATTGGGTATCCAGAGCTAGAGCAAGAGTTCAAGAGAGAGAACAAGGTGGCCGTGTAGGAGAGATGTACCCCCAACCTCATGGTTACTCACCATCTAGTTCTTCACTCGGACAACCTCATCTTAGAGCTACATCACGCACTTTACATGAAGCTGGTGATCTATCTGGATTTCCTTCAAGAGCTAAGTTTATGAAACCTTACAGAGAAGATGATAGTGCAGGTAGAGGAGAGTTTAGAGGAGAATACCATGGTGGTCACCACAAGCTTGTAGATGAAGGAGAGTTTAGAGGAGAACGCTATGATAGTCGTCGCTCCGATCTTTTAAAAATGGCTAGTGACTCTGATGATGATGGTGAAGTTAGCCATACCCGTCGAAAAAAAGCTGTCTCTCCTGCTGGTCCTTCAAGTAGTTTTGAAGCGGTAAAAACTTAATTCATGATGGAACTTGGCACCCTTCAAGAGATTATGGGAGAGGAAAAAGATAAGTTTTTAGAGAATAAAGCAAGCTATATTGCACATTCTCTTGTACGTATTCCTGACGATCAAAAAGCTCAAGCGTTTAAATCTGTGGCTAAGCTATCTGTTTGTCTTTTTAGTACAAGAATCTTTGGTAAAGATAACTTCTTTGCTCGCTATAGCTTACCTCTTTTATTCTTAATTGAAGTAATCCCTAACAACATTTTTGAAAAGGGTGCTCAAGAGCGACTAGGAAAGCGTGCTGCAAGAAAAATTGAAACAGCCTCTACTTTAAAGCTTTCAGAAGTAAGCAATCAAACTTGGAAGGGTGTTATCAATAAAGTAGGTCACGTTGCCCTTTCTATCTTACCAACAGCTACATGGTCATATGTAGGTACAGGTCTTCACACAACATGGGAAATCTTACCTGACCTGGTCACTAACTTTGGTACTAGTAAGTTAAAGAAAAACCCATGGGTTCAAGCGCTGCTAGGCGTAGAAAGAACTCCTACTTCCACTCATCATGAATATGTAGATAGTGAAAGTGGAAGTGAAAGTGGAAGTGAAAGAGAGTAGCTACTAGATAGCCCCTCGCCTTTTAAGGTAATACTTTACTAAAATGTAAAATAAAAAAGCCTCTCATATCTTTGAGAGGCTTTTTTATTATAAGCTACTTATTTTAACTTAAGTAAAAAAAATATAGATTAATTAACACTTCTTATTCTTCTTCTACTCTTTTATATACATAGATAGAACCTTGTGTCAGCATGCGCTGCATGCGGCCTTCATTTCCTCTAGCTTCTTTTATCACACTGCGGTCATTTACTTCCATAACCCTGTCTTCTGCTACTCCAGCTTCTCTATAAAGATGCAAAGAGGTAAAGTGAGCGTTACGAAGGTGTCTAGTACATGAAGATACTTTATACTTTACCATCCTATCTAGAAGCATCTTACCTGTACCAGCATCTTTCCTATAAAGAGGAAGCTCAAAGGTAGTTGGCATTGTATCAGTAGAAAACTTCTGTTCATACCAACCTGTAGAACTTGTTGCACTTCGAAACCATGAGAACATAGCTACACCTTCATGGTATTTATGATAAGCTCTCTCAGTGATCAAAGTTAAGTTTTGAGGGAGCTGAGTAAATTGAATAGCTCCAATTTTATGCCCTCCGGCCTCATCAGTATTACTAAGAGACTTTTGAATAGTTGCTGGTACATCAACTACTTGCTGCTGTGCTCCAGCTCCACTAGAGGATAGAACCCTAGCTTCCGGGGCAAAGCTAAAACTTAAATTAAAGCTAGCTTGCTCTCCTTCTTCTATGTATGGATCATCACCTTCTTTAAATTCAGGACGACTTAAAATTTCTCTTTCATAAGCAACTGTAGCTTCAGGCCAATCTCTTTTTGCTCGATCAACACTCTCTCTAGATGCGAGAATTGGAGCTCCAAGTTCAGCTGCTAAAAAGCTAATATAAGGCGCTGGATCATTAAATGATGAGCCAATTCTAAAGTTACAGCCTTTTAACTTTTTTTCAGCCTCAAGTGTTGCTAAGCTAGTCACCAGAGTCTGTTGTATACTAGCAATTAAAGCCTTTTTATCTGTTAGCGCTTGGCCTGAGTGATCTTCTTGATCTCTGAGTTCATGAATAAGAGCAAAAAGCGAACGCCTAAGGGTTTCAAACTGCTCATCTTCTAGAGCTGCATCTGGATATACTTCTGCCTCTATATCAGGAAAAAAAACTTTATCGTAGTGGTTGTTTTGAGCTAAAAGTGTAAGAAGTGAATTAAGCCAACAAACATTGTGTCCATTGTTAAGGCCATACTTGATAGTCTCTCCAAGTCCAAGCTGCCTTAAAGCTGAATGGATAGGTATAGTTCTTGAGGTATCAAAAGGAGTCCTTGAAAAGGATATATAGCCTATTTTACTTTTGGCTGCGAGACCAGCTCCAGAGCTGACAGCTGCAGATAAAGATCTTACCCCCGTAAAAGGTTTCCCTGCATTCTCTCGCACCCTTCTGCGAGCTTCTTCCTCGATTCTCTGGAGAGCACCGCTTTTTCTAGCTGTCTTGCTATCTGCTGGAGTGGTAGTAGATTTAAATATAGCAGTAATTCTTTCATAGATATCAGAGAAGATTTTAGCAGGATGATAATCCTTATTTTCAAGTACATAAATAGCTGTCACAGCAATCCCAATCCCAAGACCTACAGATATAAGATCTCCAAGGCCAACTAAACTTCTATCTCTTTGCAAAGGAACTGAGGTCAATTGTTTTATAGTAGTGGACTCAAGTAATTTCTTATCAATGGGACGAGGCATTATTTCTCTCTCCTTTTAAGACCCTATCTGGGGCCGACTTTTTGCCGTATAAAATCATCATACTAAATAATAGGCTTTATATTTAAAGATTGCTTAAATTTTCTCTAAGTCAACAAAAAAAAGCGCTAAGATTGTATATCTTAGCGCTTTTGAGTGTTAATTGAATAACTTAAAATATTTTTTCAAACTATTCTCTTGCTCCTCTATCAGCGTAAGCGACAGCATTATCTGTCAGAACTAGCCCTCTAGCATTTTTTGCAGTTGTTCTCAGTAATTCTGGTACTCTTTCTCTTGCTAACATCCATTTTCTTCCTTCAGTATAGTTTGTTTCAGCACCCCTCAAGAGCTTATCTCTGATGGCTTTTACCCCTTGAAAGCACATTAGTGCTGAAAGAGCTGTCCCAGATACAATGATAGTTTCCTCGATAGGCAAATCTGAAAGACCTCCAATTCCTAGTGGTGTTCCAGCTAGTGCTGTTAAAGAAAAAGACGGACATGCCGTATTTGCAAGAGTTCTAGGGAGATTAGCTAAATGACAAGTAACTACTCCTGTACCTGCTGAAATCACCACCTTAACAGCAAAAGCTCCTAGCTCAGGAAGAGCTCTAAGAGTATGAGCAGCTCCATATAATGCCCCCGCTCCACTTACAAGTGTGGCAGGTTCTGGAGTCTTCTTAAAACTCTCTCTTAATGATATAATGGCATTCCTACTGGTTCTATGAGCACCTTTTTTCAGCTCTATAACCTTTGACTTAGAATAGAACTCTTCAGCTCCTTCTATATTTTTGAGAGTAGCTAAAGAGCCAACAGATGAGATAGCACCAATAAGGACATAATAAGCCCCACTACCATCTGTTACATAACTTGTTAAACCAGAAGTTATTGAACCAACACTCTCCGCTGCAAAATGCTCATTCTCTGTTAGCTGAGGAGTTGCAGAGCTATTTTTAATACTAAGCATGTATACCTTCACAGCTTGTGCTGTAGATTGTTGAATGATAACTGGCATAAGGTAGCTCATTGCTTGGTTAAAAATCGCACCAGCAAGTGATAAGTTGTTTAGCACTACATAAGCTACCGCTCCGCCACCTGCAACTTTTACCGCTACAAAAGCTCTAGGATTATCATAAGCCATTTGCTCTACTTCTTCGCTAGTAGACTGGAAAAGAGTTTTAGCAGCTTTGCTTGTTCTAGAATCTGTATCATCCGTTGAATCAGTTGTAGTTCCTCGAAGTTCTGCTACTCTTTCTTTAGGGTTTTCCCCTCTTCTACATGCGCTTACAGCTCCATGAAGGCTACCTATAACTCTTGAGCTTATATTTAAGGTACAGCCTAGTGTATAGCCCAAAAAAGGGTTTTTATAAGCCGCTGGATTAGTCCATGACATTTCTTTTCTCCTGTTTTTTTTTGGTTTCACCCCATTTAGAGAAACAGTATAACTTTAAGAACATTAACCCACAACAAATTAAAGAAAACTTAATATAAACTAACTCTCAAATTGACTATTGATACAAATTTACGACTTGGCTCTGAGAAAGGCTTTAGAGGGAAACAATGGCTTTGCCTTCTGTTTCGTGAATACATCTAGAGCAAATTCATGAAGTATATACAAACCTTTCTTTGTTTTTTCTACTAAGACAAGACTATCTACCTTATCCTTCCAAAAAATACTTTGCCTTAAGCTTTCTAGATGCTTAAGTTCAAGACTAGAAGATTTGAATTTTGCTAATTGAAGCGAAAGCTTCATTTCTGAACACGAATGAGAGGGCGAGTACAAAATAGAGTGCTTAAATACCTTAGCACACTCTTTTAATAGCTCTTTTAGCTGCAAAGGCACTATGGCTTGAGCAGACAGTGTTTTAGAGGAGCAGTTAAGGCAATTATAATTTAGCTGGATTATAGCTTTGCCCACAAAGGGTTCTATAGCTTCATTTAGAAGCTTTATTAGGTTTTCAGGTGCGCTCACTTTTTGATAGGAAAAAAAAGGAACAAGAAAAAGCTGTTCATCTCTCCATTGCAGCGGTATTTTATAATAACTTCTTTTAAAGTCACTATAGTGCATCTGAAGTTCTGCCGAGGGCAGATAAGCTAAAGTTAATTCTTTAGACATTAAGCCCTTTATTTGGAGATATCTTCTTAAAATTTGTCATCAGTTTAAAGAGTTCCTGCCCTACATGACAAGATGCTGAGGGAAAGTTTAGGATTACAATACTATCTCCTTCAAAAGGGTTTTTCACCTTACTTTCTGCCTGCAGTATATTATCTAAAGAACTTACTTTCCCTAGAGATAGTATTTGAGCTAGCAGGTGGTTTTTAGCTACGATATCACCAGGCTTAACTTGATAGTCTACTACTCCCCCTTCTGATGCAAAAAGGGTTTTGTAATCCTCTAACTGGCAGTAGTAGTAGCTTTCTAACATTTGCTTCTGCTTTTTAAGATCAACTAAGTTATGAGAAGCTAAATACCGCAGCACTCCTTGCAAGTCATCTTCAGCACTTTCAAGCGAAAGTGTTTCTTGACTTCCAAATTCTAAAGTAAATGACTCAAGAGCCACTTCTTCTTGTCTTCCTTGTCTAGACAGCTCCTTTTTCAGCGCCCACCAGGGGCAAAAAGAGGCTTCATCTAAGGCCCCTGCGAAATGATCGGGTATCAGCAGTATGTGGGGAATACAGAACTCTATTGACTTTTCAAATGCATACTCAGGACTGTATAAAAAGCGAGTGGCTTTTGGAGCTGTGTGCAGATCTAATACTATGTCTGCATCGATGCTTAGTTTTTGTAGTTCCAAAGCCAGCCTCTGATAAGCTGCTGTTGATGTTTTTTTAAACTGCTGCTCATAGCTAGCTAAACTCTCTTTAAGAGCTTGTTTAAAATTCTGTGCTAGTTTTACATATGGAGTTGACTTATGAGACTCAGCAAACTCTTTTAGTGTAATAGGTTTATGCTCATAAACCAAACCTTCTTCAATTAGATTGATAAACCCTCTATTCCAATTGCTCCCTGTAGCAGGATCAATCCTTCCATTTGTATACTCAGCATTTTTTAAGCTACTAGCAAAAGGGTTTGCATGTGGCACTAGTATAAACTCCCCAGCAAACTCATTTTCTTTTAACCACTGCGCCAAGCGATAAATAACACCGCAGCCTTGTACTTCTGCTCCGTGAACATTTGCCTGAAGGTATACTTTTTTTCCAGGGTGAGGAGAAATAAAATGCCATGATACAAGATCTAAACTTTGCCCACATGGAAGTGACCACATAGGATGTTTTTCAATACGGTATTGATAAGTACTTGCTATCTTCTCTTTATTTAAGCCAAATGCTTGCATTTTCAGCCTTCCTTAGTTGTATCAACTTTTCTTGCTTGATAGCAAACTCTGCCGCTAGTTCATGACAAAGAAAAAAGGGCATGCTTTCAGTAAAGCCATAGGCTCCGCACAGAGAGAATTCTAAATAGTCTCCTATATCTATGCTGCCATTGATAAGTACTTTACCCATATTATCTGCTGCAGTACAAAGCGGTCCGTGTAAGTAATAAGCTTTGCTATCTCCATTTCTACTACTAGCTACTTTTTTTACAGGAAATCCCTGTTTTGTTAAAGCTGGCCTAAGTAAATGGTTTATCCCTCCTTGTAATACTAAAAGCGTTTTTTCTTTAAGCTTTTTTTTATCAATTATCTGTGTGTAGTAGTTACCAAAAGGACCAACTAGGTATCTTCCAAACTCAAATAAGATCTTTTTGAAACGCTTACTGGGATTAAGTTTTTTTAAAACACGTTCTAGATCATTAATTTCTATAACCTTACCACTATTATCGTAATCTAATCCTAGCCCTCCACCTAAATCTAGATAGTCAAATTTAAGCTTAAGAACTTTTTCAAAATCAAGGATCCTTTCAATGATACTTCCCCATATACTTGCAAGGAAAGATAGATCAAGAACATTACCCCATTGAAAAACATGTGCCCCATTAACATGGACTTTCCTTAAGGAAGTAAAATCAAAACCTTGCCAGCCTTCAATGTCTAACCCAAAAGCGGTATCAGAGCTTCCGCCAAGACAGCTATTTAGATCACTGTAAGAATCCCAATCAAGCTGAAAGCGTAAAAATGCTTGGACTTCTAGAGCCATTTCTCTACAGATCTGTTCTAGGTTTTCAAGCTGATGATGACTTTCTACTATAAAGAGCTTAACCCCTTTATCAAGAGCTTCTTTTAGAAACTCTTTTGATTTTGCAGGGCCGGTGAGAAGTATTCTACTTGCTTCCACTCCTTGTCTAAGCACCTGCCTAAGTTCTCCAGAGCTTGC
>JAACFD010000039.1 GCA_009937555.1 Chlamydiales bacterium
AGATGAAGAAGAAACTCTGGCCTATACTTCTAGACTCTTAAAGAAAATTTGCCAGACAAAAATGGCAGATATCATGGACTCTGAGCTACAAGTCTTAAACTGGGGCCTGGAATGGCTTGAAATGAATGAAGAAGACAAAGCTTTCAACCTTTACCGCCACCCATTAAACAAATTACTTGATAGCACTTTTAGTGAAAAAGAGTATCCACCTAGGTGTGCTAGAGAAGTAGAGAAAAACCTTGAAGTCATCAAGCATAATCAATGGGTTTTTCTAGAGGATTTTATCAGAGCTGCCACAGCAGAAGTAGGTAACTCAGGAAAAGTTCAGTTAGAGAAAAAGGGACGTAACTGGCAATATTCTCTGCCATCGTACAATGAAACAGATAAAAAATTTATTGAAGCTATAGTTACCCAGAAGCTTAGAAGGCTAGGTGTGGTAGAGTCAGGAACTTACGAAGGCAAGCAATGCATTCGCATGACAGAATTTGGTCATAGAGTACTAACGTTTAATCACTAACTCTTGGTTTAGCAGTCTCATCTCTGTTTGTGGAAAAGGTATTACAATTCCTTCTTCTCTAAAGCGCTCTATGATTCTTGTGTTGATCTCATCAACTACTCGACCCCTTATCGAAGGCTCATCAATCCAAAACAGTAGCTGCATCTTTAGGCTAAAGTCACCCATTTCTCTGAATCGAACTCGCGCTGTGGGAGAAGGTGAAATTCCCTCTACTCCCTCAACAAGTTGGAGTAAGACTTCTTTTACCTTTTTAATGTCACTAGCATAGCAAACTGCTACGTTTACACGAACACGCTCTTTTATATGGTGCCCTCCACTCTCATTAATAATCTTAGTATTAGCAAGTATAGAGTTAGGTATGATCACCTCAATATCATCCCGTGTCATCAAGCGAGTGCTTCTCATTCCAATTTCAGTTATATAGCCTCTCTCCCCTGAATCCAACTGAATATAATCCCCCATCTTGTAAGGGCTATCAGCAATAATAAATAAGCCAGAGAAAAGGTTAGATAAGGAGTCTTTAGCAGCAAAACCTAAGACCACACCGAGAACCCCTGCAGATGCCAAGACAGCGCCAACATTGACTCCCCAGGTAATTAAAAGTGCATAACATGCACCAACAGATATGAAAATCTTAGAAAGAAGTTCAAAAAGAGGAAAGGTTTTCTCTTTAAATAAACTTGATTGCCGACTACTAAAGTCCCTTATCCAGGCTATGATCACTTTTACAGAGCTTAGACAAGCCAAAGTCCATAGAACTATGCCAGCACTCATTAAAATTGCCCTTAAGAAAAATAATAAGCTCGTAGGAGGACCTAGAGTTTCTAGAGCAAAAAATGTGAAAACTAAAAAAACAGTTAGAGATGCAGGAACTCTAAATTTTTGCAGTAGCTGAGTATATACCCCTGTAGCACTTTCGCCTTTAGTCACTAACCTTAAAAAAGCATGCCATAAGACTAGACATAGCTGGCTTAAAACAAGACCTGAAAAAAATATTATTAGTGATAAAGAGTACTGACTATTTAACCATTCCCACATAAGTTTCCTGTAATAGCTTTAAGTTTTATTAGCTTGAACCATAGCGGGTAAGTTTTTTTAAAAAAATCTTTTTCGCTAAGAGTTTTTCATCTCTCGCTGCATACGACGATTTGCGTCTTTATCTTTGATTGAGTCTCGCTTGTCGTATAATTTCTTACCTCTGCCTAGTCCAATTTCTAGCTTAGCTCTACCATTTTTCAAATAAATAGATAGTGGAACTAAGGTAAGCCCCTTTTCTTTGATACTTGCTGATAATTTTTGAATTTGTTTTTTGTGCATTAGCAGTTTGCGATCTTGCTGCTCTTCATGATTATGAATATTGCCAAAGCTGTAGGGCATGATAGTAGACCCTATTAGAAAGAGCTCTTGTCTAATTACTCTAACATAAGCTTCTTGCAAACTTGCCCCATCTTCCTTAAGAGACTTAATTTCAGTTCCTTTTAAAACAATTCCTGCTTCAAAGGTCTCTAAAATCTCAAAGTCATGTCGCGCTTTTTTATTTCTAACAAGTACTTTCTGTCCCATGATACTTCATTCTTAGCAATTCAATTAAAAGACGTTATGATAACAAAATTTAGGATCTGCTACAATAGAATTCTTCTAAGGAAAACAAGAGCTTAGGAAAAAGGAAGCCGTTTTTACAAGCAATTGGCTTATAACGGCATAAGAACTCTCTTTTTAGCACTTAAATGCCTCTGCTTTGAGCTTGCATAATAGCCTTGATTTATCATACAATTCCTTGTATCTTTTTTAAAGCAATTACAAAACAAGAACCTTAAAAGGCCGGCTATGAAGTTTATTATCTCGCGCAATGAATTAAACAAAATGATTGGAAGAATCCAGAATGTTATCTCTCCAAAATCTACCATTCCAATCCTAGCAAACGTCTTAATTGAGGCTACTGATTCTGAAATTGTCTTTACAGCAACAGACTTAACTGTAGGCATGAAATGTTATACTGAAGCAAAGGTTTTAGAAAAAGGTGCTATCACTCTTCCTGCCAGGCGTTTTTTCCAGTTAGTGCGCGAACTTACTTGTGAAAACCTAGAGATTGCAACACACCCAGAACACCCTAAAGCCATTATTACAGCAGGTAGCTCTGTCTTCCATCTAAATGGAATGGAGGAAAGTGAGTTCCCAGCACTTCCAAGCTTAAGCGGTGCTAAACAGATTAAAATGGATCAGCAATCCCTAAAAGAAAACTTGTTCCAAACTTCTTTTGCTATCTCTCGAGATGACAACCGTTATGTTCTTATGGGAATGCTTCTGCAAATAGAAGATAAAAAAGCTATTTTTGTAGGTACTGATGGAAAGCGTTTAGCTAAGTCTCAGCGTGAAGTAAATACTGATGCAGACTTTACGGGACAATTTGTTATTCCGCTAAAAGCTATTGAAGAGATGCAAAAAAATCTAGAGAGCAATGATGAAGAGCTTGCAACGATACATCTTCTTGAAGACAAAGTAGCTTTAGAAACAAACCGCACACTTATCGTAACCAAGTTACTCAGCGGAGCTTACCCAGACTTTAACCAAGTAATACCTGCTACTTCTGAGATTAGTGTTTCTTTACATGTTGAAGAGCTCAGCACACTTTTAAGACAAATCATCTTGTTTACAGCTGATACAAATAGCTCGGTTCGCTTTACCTTCCAAGAAGGGCAGTTAACCCTCCTAGCTAACTCTCTGGAAATTGGTCAGGGTAAAGTCAGCATGCCTGTAGATTATCACGGCGAGCAAGTAGACATTGCTTTTAACCCTAACTACTTTTTAGACATTCTAAAGCACACAAAAGATGAAGCAGTTAAGCTAGGTCTTTCTGATGCTTTCAACCCTGGGGTTATTGAAGACACTACAGAAGCAATGTTTATCTTAATGCCAATGAGATTAACTGAAGAAAAACCAGCTCTTGCTGGGGTTTAATTAGCCTCATGTTTTTAAAAAAGCTTTCTTTGCATCATTTTAGAAACTATGAGAAAGAAAGCTTTGACTTCTCCCCCGATGTTAATTTTATTCATGGTGAGAATGCTCAAGGGAAGACTTCGCTTCTAGAGGCTATATACTTCTTGATTATAGGCCGTTCTTTTCGCAGCAAGTATACTAAAGAGTTAATTCACTTTGAAAAACCTTACTTTGCTATTAGCTGTGAATTTGAGAAAGAACAGATTCAACATGAGCTTAAAGTCATTTGCAATGGTAGTAAAAGACAGGTTCAACTTAACCATTCAATTTGCAGAAGCTTTTTAGAAGTATTTGGCCTTATAAAAGGGGTTGTGCTCTATCCTGAAGATTATTCGTTAATATCAGGAGCTCCTAGTTTACGCAGGCGCTATCTAGACTTGCAAATCGCTCAATCCTCCCCTCTCTATCTTCAACACTTATCTCGTTACCAAAATGCTTTAAAACAAAGAAATGCAGCTCTAAAAATCAAGCATAGTAACACCTTACACATATGGGAAGAAGCCCTTGCTCTTCATGGCTCTCATATTATATTAGAGCGTATAAAAACTTGTTTACAGCTTAATGATATTGCTGATGAAGTGTTGCAGCAAATCAGCGGAAAAAAAGAGCACCTTCAACTAAGTTACTTAACCAGTTGTTCTCTTGACCTTAGCCAAGCTGAGATTCAAGAAAATCTCCTTAAGTTATATAAAAGTCAGCAAAGAAAAGAGCTTCTCTATGGTACAACACTTGTTGGTCCCCATAAAGATGACTTAGATATTTGTATCAATGAAAAGAAGGCTAAAACCTTTGCTAGTGAAGGGCAGCAACGCACTCTAGCTGCCTGTCTTAGATTATCAGAGTGGCGTTTACTAAAAACGGCAAGTGACAGCTCCCCTATTATGATCATTGACGATATGGATATCAGTTTAGATAAAGAAAGAAAAAAGCAGTTGCTTAGACAGCTAGATCATTGCCACCAAGTGTTTATTACTAGCCCTTACTCTCCCCAAAAATACATTTCATTGAATAAAGAAATTAAGCTTATCAACATACACGAGGGTAGGCAATTAAATACGGCAGCTACGTAATCTGACTCTCTACTGAAGCGTTACTTCTTCATCACCACGGTACACCTTAAATCCAAGAGCTTTAAATTCATCTAGTGCATCTTTAAGAGCCTGATCTCCTGGATTCTTCCTTGCAACTATGCCAGCAAGGTCAGCACCTTCTGCCGCCTCCCCTAAAGCTTTAAAGAGTTCCCCTAGCTTTGTTAATCCGCTTTCATCTTTATCACTCTTTAAAAGCTTTACTAGAACGTCTTTGCTAATCCCTTTATGCCCTTGAACTGTATATTTTTTGCTAAATTTAGGCAGAAAGCCACTACTCTTTCCTTTAATCTTAGTCGAAAGAGTTAGAGCTTCTACTTTAAGTTCATCATCAATTTTACCCTTTATATCCTGCAAGGCCCTATAAAAGTCTGTTTCTTTTTTATCTTCGGGTATTAAAGTTTCTAAACCTTCAATAAGCTCTTTTATACTTTTCTGCTCATCAATTCGCTTTTGTGCATCATCTACTACTTTTTTGATTGAAAGCAACGAAGAAAACAAAGTTTTTAGATTGTCTGTATTTGTCTCAGGGATCTTTAAGGTAGCTTCTAGTAATGATCTAAATGTAGCTGCTGCTTCTTTTGAAATTGTCTTTGTAGAGCTATCATCTAGTGTAAGAGACCTTTCCTCTGCTGTACCCTCTGCTACATCTATAAGTTGAGAGAATTGAGTCATTAAGGAAGTTGGCAAGCCTTTTGAATGGTATTGCCTAGCAGTCTCTCTGTCAAACTTAAGCTCGTCACTAGCCAAAGCTGCTGTTAAAGCATCTTCTTCTGAAGCTAACGCTGCGTGCTTCTCTTCCGCACCTTTTAGCGTTTTTGCTCCCAACTTAAGCTGCTCAAGAATCCCTTTCTCTTTCTCAAAATCACCTCTAGCTAATTCTAAAAGCTTCCCTAACATTACAATTTTCGCATCTTTTTTAGGCCCATTTGTCTCCTGTAATACTAGACCCGCTAATTCATCAAAATTATCTTTAAGTGATTCCCTAGTAAAACTCTCTAGTGTTGCTAAGGCATCTTTCTGGCTGGATACTGAAGTGCTTGTTATTTGGAATAGATCACTAAGAGCTTCTTCTGAAGCACCGCTAAACATTGGCCTTTCTCGAATTACACCTTCTGTGATACTACTTACCACTTCAAAAGAATCTGATTTATTAGATTTAAAAGCATCTAAAAACACTTTAAGAGCAGATTCATTATCCCATGCTTTTAAAAGGTGTTGCATTGGTTTTTGCAAGGCCTTTGCAAGCTCATGAGTTTTATTTTTACCTGCTGTTTTAGTTAAAAGAGAGATGTAGTAATTAATAAAAGCTTTTTGATTTTCTGAATTATCACCTATTGTATCCCTTAGTTCATCAATACAGGAAGAGTCGTTAAGATCTATAGCAGCATTGTTCTTTAATAGGGACAAAAAGGCTACTTTAACGTTTTCACCAATAGTTCCTGCTCCAAGAGCTGATTTTAGCATTGATGCTGTAACATCTCCCCTCAATTTTTCATCTTCTAAACTTCGCAGCTCTTCTAGCTCTGACTCTTCTTCAACCCTGTCTTTTAAAGATTCAAAATAAGCTGTTATAGCTGGTGCTGTAGAGACTCCCTCTTGATAAGCTATACTGTGATCATGGAGAGCATCATCTAACAGCTGGAGTTTATTAATAAAACCTCTTGGAACTACTAGTTTTCCCTTTCTTGGGGGCGTTAAAGTGCAGTCTATTATCAACTCTTTATCTGAGTGCGTTTTTAAAAGATCTCTAAATTTACCTGAGAACAGCTTCAAATCCTCTTCATTGCTTAAGCCATGTTCTCTAAGCTCTTTTCTAGCATTATCAATAGCTAGATGAAATCTTAAAGCGCTTTCAGGACCTGCTTTTACATCAGCAACCGTTATGTCTTTATGAATAACACCTTGTCTCAAAGTGTTTAACTTAACAGAACTCCTCCTACTATGCACTTCCTCTGCAAGGGTTAAAACAATGGGAAACAGCTACTTATCTTTAAGCTCTTCATCTGTTAAAACAAAGCTGTTTGGATCAGGGTTAATGCCATCTATAAAATCAAGGGCTGCAGGAATGCTTGCTCCATAAGCTAAAAGCAACCTTTCCTCAAATTTTTCTTTTATTTGACTGCTAATAGGACTTGAGAGTGATGCTTCTATTAAATATGTGTAAAAGTTGGCAAGAGTTTCTTTATTCCCATCAGTTTTTAAAGTGCTAAAGAAAGCTGGGTTTTTCCCATCAAAAAGTTCTTTTAAACACTCTTTATAATAACCTCCAAATTCAGCTTCTCTTGTTTCATCAGCAGGATAACTAGGGCTAGTTGATTGCTCAATATACTTACGTGCAACTTTTATAAAGTCAGCTTTTTTACCAGCTTTAACAAGATCTCTAAGCTCAAGTAAGGTATCCAGCGTCTCTGGAGTGATTTTTAAACTATCTAAATTTCCTTCAGTAGGGTCACTGATAATTTGTAGTATTGCCTGGATATCTTCAAGACTATTTCCCTTTCTCAAAAGAGATACTAGACCTGCCTTGTCAGAGAGATCTATAACCTTATCAATCCCTGGAATAGCACCTAACTTAGCCTCTATTAAGCTATTTTGCACGTCTACTACTTTAAGCTGAATAGCAACTAAGCCATCAGAGGGTTTTTTACTAGACGCCGTACCATCTGATTTTTTAAATGTTATTGAATCTGGTGATGCTATAAAGAGCTCTTGAATGTTTTGTGAAAATCCTGGGAAGATTTCAAGCATTTGCTGTGTCAACACCGCTTTTTCAGTCGTGTCCTCAAAAGATCCAAGAAAGTGTAAAAGTTTGATGCTCTGCTCTAGTTCTGCACTATCTCCATCTCCAAACTCTCTTTTGAAATTCTTGACATCTGATCTAGCCGCACGCTCGCCAATAGAGGCGCAAGCTGCAATATACTTATCTATAAAAGCTTTCTTTGCTGCAGGATTTTCAATTAACTTGATGATATGTGGAAGTGCTTTCCATAGGTTTGTGCCATGAAAAGCTTTTAAATCTAGCTCTCTAGATGTATCTCCCAAAAACCTTACTATATCTGAAAATCCTTCCATCATTGCTTCGTCTCTATCAGAATGATCAAAACACAAATCAATAAGGGCGTTAAATGCAGGGTCAGAAGGAGAACTTATTTTTACTACCGGAAGTTTACAAAATGATCTAAGCCTTTCTTTAGCCTCAATCGTATTATTAAAATAGTTATAATCAGCATCTAAGCTTTTTAGAAACTTATTGCCAGATTTTAACGATATTGACCCTGAAGTAAGCTTTCCCTTAAAAGCTTCATAAGCTAGTGGAAGTAAATATTTATCCTCTAACTTTAAAGGCTCATCATTCTCTGCTGCTGCTTTAAAGTGCTCCCTTAGAGAAGAGTTTCCTTTAAAGAAACTTACGTTAGATTCCTCCTCCTTAGTGTAAAGATCAAATACGAGCGTTAAGAACTGACCAACACTATTGGCATTACTCTCTGCCTCTGCACTAGGATCTATACTTTCTAAAAGAGCTACAAGACTATCTAACACCGGAGCAAAATCAGTAAGCCCCGCATCACTCAATTTTTCTTTAAGAGCTCTGTAGTTTTCATCAAATTTACCTAAAATGGCTTGAATATCACCAGCTACCGCATCTACAGCTGCTCTTTCAGCTGTACTTTTTTTAGTATTCCATACGCTATTAACTTTCTTTTGCGATGCTATATAAGCTGCAAGTTTTTTAATATCTGCATAGTGGCGTAAGAAATTAACAACTTTATGACCTTCAAAATTACCATCATCGTATCTCTCTTTGACATCATCAAACTCTGAAGCAGGATTAAGAGTATTTAGCTGCAGAGGGCCTAACTTTCCTCTTAAATCTTCAATCAATCTCATTGCATCAGGGTTAGCTCCATAATCTTCTTCAAGTTTAGGGAAGGCTTCACCCGAAACTTCCATTCTTGCTCTTAAATTTTCGACAAATAGTCCAGAGTCAAAACTTGTTATATTTCTGCAAGCGCTTAAAGCCTGTGAAAGACTTAGGTTAAACTCTATTTTATTATCAGGAGCAGCATCAAGTAACTCTTCTAACTTTTCTAGATCAACAGCTTGTTCTTGAAAACTAGAAACAACAGCTTGAAATTTTTCTAATACTTCATCCTTATTATCTGAAGGAAACTCTACAGCTATATGATCATATAATTTTACATAAGTTAGGCAAGCTCTAGTAAACCTTACTTTATCTACTGTAGTGTCTTCAGCTGTTGAAGCTTGAAGAGCTTGCTGCATCACCATATAATAAGATTGGTCTTCCCCGTCTTGTAAAGCAAGAAATTCTAATTGATATTTAAAATTACCTAAACTAGTGGAAAAAGCACTTTCACCTCCCAGTTGAGCTAGCAAGGTAGCTTGATTCCTAGCACCATCTGGTTTTAATATTGCAAGTAGTTCATTAATATTTTCAGAGCTCTTTAAAAAATGCTCACGAAGCTTTTGTAAAACTACCTGTAAAAAGCCTTCGGCACCATCATCTGCTTTGCTCCTAGCTACACTTAACGACTGATTAAAAGCTTCAATTAGCGCTTTTACTCTATTACTATCAAATGCACTGGTATCTATATGACTCAAGTCTCCAAGCTTAAATCCCTCTGATTCATTAGCAGCCATAAGGCAAGTTAATACAAATTCTCTATCTTCTTGCTCCATCCATTTTATTTGATTTTTTAGACCATATTCTGCCGCAAATCCAGACCTAGCATCAAGAAAGTCTCCTGCGGCTTTTTCATCTTCTGTTCCTCTTTCTAAGCGTTTTTCAAACTCAATATAGCCATCTGGAATTGCATTTCCCTTAAGAAGCGAAGCGAAGCTTGCAAATAGATCTGTAACTTTTTGAAAATCTCTTTCTGATAATTTTGACTCTCCTGACTCTAAATCTTCAGTCAACTTGCCTAATTTCGTATCCCAGCTCCTTGCTAGATCAGGGTCTGCGCTAAGCTTTTCTTCTAAAAGGGCATAAAAATGCTCGTCTCTGGAAGATAAATGAGCTAATACAAAAAGAAACTTACTACTTATAAACTGAGAATGTTTTCTAGTAGAAGAGCTTAAACTACTAGTTAGAGAACGATCTTGCTCTTTTGTCAGCTGTATTTTTTCAAATAGAGCAGCAAAAACCTCTCTTTTTTTCTGCTTTAGTTCTTCTTGTGTATTAAGTTCTAAAAGTGCAGAAAGGTCTTTAAGCTGGCTAGTTGATAATGCAGGAAGATTGCTTAGTGAAGCTCTCCCTCCACTACCTAAGTAATCCAATACTTTTGTAAGAGCCTCCCTATTCTCTAGAGTACCAAGAAAAGGAGCTGAAAGTGCTGTCAACTGGCCTCCACTGACACCTGAAAACAAACCTGCTTTCAACTGATTTTCAAGTTTAATTCTACTACTTTGCTCATCTATTCTGTCATATAGACTGTTTAGCTCATTTTTAATAAAATCTCTTCTTTGAGCTCTACCATCTAGCTTAGCAACTAAAGCCTCAAACTTATCTCTAGTTAAGTAAGTCTTTTCTAACTCTCCTTCAGGAGTAAGAAGATCTTCTACAGGAGAGTAAGCTGCACATAATGTATCATACATGTTTAAAAACTCTTCTTTAGTAGGATACTCTTGCCCCAGAAGAGCTACTACAACAGCTTTCCTACTTCTATCTGATGAATGATTAGAAGGAAGATCTTTACCCTCAATAATGACGTTATTGAAACTTTCTTGAATTAATTCAAGAGTTGCTTCATAAGCTGATTTTTCCTCTTTAACTAAATCATAGACAGCCCTTTCTACACTCTTAGACTTACCTTTATCTAGACTATCTAACAAACTCTTAAACTCGTTGAATTTTTGTAAAAAATCAAAGATGACCCCTAGATCTGCAATCTCATCAAAACCATGCTTTAGCGAAGCACCTGATAAAAAGCGATCTAAGTTTAAAGTATGTGCTTTTGTTTGAAGTAATGTAACGCCCTCTAGTGCCTGCTCTTTATTTCCACCTAGCTTTGCTTGAAGCTCTGGTACTAAAGATTCAAAAGGCTCTACGCTAGCTGTCATCTTTTCTTTCATCTTTTCATGTACAGGGACAAGATCTGATGGACAATTTTGCTCTAGCCACTCTCTAAGATGATAACTTACTTCTATAGATCCATCTTGAGTATCTGGATTTAGTAGCTCCGCTATAATAGCTCTATCACTTAATTCTAGTTCATGATATGCAGCGACAAAAGCCTTGATAGTCTCAAAATCACTCTCCCTATCTCTCGCGGGAGCATTTAGAATAGCAAACATATTATATGCTAGTTTATAATCGTTTTTTATCCTATCAACAGACTGACCAACTTGCGGCAATGCTATTAGAAGCTCTCTTCTTCTCTCTTCAATTTTTGCCGTATCCACGCCTGGGAAATCTAAACCTAAGGCTGCCCTGTTTTCATATAAAGAAAGGGCCACTTGAAGCTTCTGAAAATTTTCAAGCCTATCAAGTTCCAAGGTCTCTACTATATCATCTACACCGCCAGGATCACTATCTGCCCATTTTGATAAATTTCTATAACTTCCCTCAGTTATCAAGTAAGCTTTCAATTTTACAGCTATAGCTTTAAGTTTTCCCTTACTATCTTCGCTAATAGCATCGCTACCTAATAG
>JAACFD010000002.1 GCA_009937555.1 Chlamydiales bacterium
TGGTATATGACGCATAGCCATAGGAAGATTGAGGTTAATTAACGCATCATCTCCAATCACTATTTGCCTTGCTTGATCATATACACTTTCTCCAAAAGTTGAGCGCCCTACATGAATAGCGTCTCCAATAAACTGAAGATAATCTAAAAGACTCAAGCAGCATCCTCCTGTCCAGGGGTCTGTTAATACATAAAGACGTGAAGATGTCTGGAACTTTGACTTAGAAGCTTTTGGTTTAGATAATTCTTTATGCTGCTCTGTAAAAAGATCTTGTCTCAAGTTTAGTAAATTCTGAGTTTTACTAAAGTCTCCACCTATTCCATACTTCTTTATATATTTATAGTTACTCCTTGATAGTCGCCAACTACGTCCTCTATACTTTTTATAGTCGTATAGCTCATACTTAACAAACCCTTCTCCATAAATAGCTGCTAGTAGATCATCTACCCATAGAGAGTCTCCTCCCATATTGTTTCTAAGGTCTAAAACTAGTACTTTAGCTTTTTTCAAATGATTTAACTTATCTATTATCTCTCTTAATCTCTTTGTACTATCACGTGCTAAATCACTATAGGGAGCTGTGAAAGACGGTAAATTTACCCAGTAGCACTTACTGGCAAATTCATTAATGCCAAAATGATGGTCATTTAAAAGCCAAGCATCTAAGGTTTTTAAATGCATTTGTTCCCAGTTCAGCAAATCAATACGCTGATACTCTAAATGATAGTCTTTTACATTACCCGAAGCATCTCTAACTGTTATATTTTTCAGTTTCTTCAACCAAGGATTCCCCTTCTCATATTTGAGAAGATGAGCGCTATTTAATACCCAACTTTTCTCAAACTTAGGATTCCCAAGATACTGCAAAACTGACTGTTTGACTAAGATTTGAGGAGGCACTCCATCACAGGCTAGCAGTTCACTACCCTCTTTTGGAAGTGAATCAAAGCGTAAATCCTTATCCACTTCATCAATAAAAAATAAGCCATCCTGATAACGTATTAGAAAGCCTGGCCACTCAACCTCTAAGTTTTTGCTTTGAGGAAAAAATATTTTTAGCTGGTTATCTTCAAACTTATTAATATACCACATACATAAGGCTCTATAACCCCAGAAACTATCTACTGTGCTGGCTAGTTCCTTAGATTTTCTAAAACCCATATCTAGCCAAAATGGAAAATGATTATGCTCACCATTAGAAGTCAAACTTCCAGGATGATTTTTCTCAATTTTTCGGTATATTTGTGCTAAATCTTTCTCAGCCTGCCTTCCCCAGTAACTTAATTCTGAATCAGAGAAACCTGTGTTGGGATATTTACTAGAATAGAGGTAATAACTAAAAAAACTGAAAAGGGTGAAGAAGATAGCGATACAAAGAAAGGTAATTAAAAAACTGGTTTTAACTCTTCTTTGCACCATAATCCTTTTGATAAAGGTGTTACACCGAAAGGGATTCGAACCCCCAACCTTCCGGTCCGAAGCCGGATGCTCTATCCAGTTGAGCTATCGGTGCGATACATATAAATAAGTTAGAAAGAGGTTTTATCAAAAAACCCCTTATAAATCAAAAGATAAATCAATTATACTGAACCCAGTAAAGCTTAGAATAACAAGGTAACGACCCTACTATGAGTAATGCTATTAATCCGCTAAATACTAATGGAATTATATTCTATGCTCTCCCTTACCAAGATAATGATTTAATTCTTCACGTATTTACAGAAGAGCTTGGTCTCATTAAAACTTTCATTAGAAATGGAATTAAATATAAGAAGCAAAATTTATATTCTCCATTCTATGAGCTTGAGTGGTTGTTTAAACCAAGTAAAGGGGAAATGCTTTTTCCTAAAGATTCAGCTCTTATAAGCCAAAATCTCCATCTAAGAGAGGACTTTGCTTTAATGCAAACCGCTAGCCATATGTTACAGGCTGTGAAAATGACACATCCCTACTGGAAAAGCGCCCCCAGAGCTTATCTTTTGCTTAAGTTTTATCTTGAAAAGATGAAAAAAACAGGAAACTTAAAAAACATCTTATCTAGCTTTTATTTAAAAATTCTACAGCAAGAGGGCCTACTTGCCCTACAAGCTCAGTGTAGCCACTGCGGCTCAACAGAATCCACACTTCAAGTCACTTCAGAAGGAGTGATTTGCTCAGAAGATATCAAAAAAGCTAGCTATAAGCCCTCTTTGTTTTTCACCCCCGAAGAGAGTGCTGCCTGCTTTCACCTAGCTCAAGCAAAAAGCTGGAATGAGCTAGAGAATCTTCCTATACTACCTGTGGAGTATAACACAAAGATTAAGTCTTTTTTTGAGCACCTTGCTCACTTTTAACCCCCATCTTAACCTATTCTTTAAAAAACTCTTATACCTTATGGCACTTTCTCTCTTGTGTATGAGAGGAATTTGTGTTATAAACTAGGAATAAATTACCTATTATTTATCATACCTTAACATAAGGCACTTATAATAAAGGTAATAAAAAAGAAACAGGTAGGTACAAGATGTCCCAACTTATAGATAAACTAAGTCAAAGCCCTGATTACGAAGTAAGAGGAGCTAGTCATACTGGCAGCGATTCTATTCAGTCATCTGAATCTAAAACGCACCCTAACGACTCCAAAGGAATTTTTAGATCATTTAAGCTTGATACTATCTCTTTCTCAGGTCTTTTAGATAAGTGTTCATGGTCTTACCTCTTTCCTAAGTCAAGCGAAACAGTAGAGCCTAAAAAAGACCCCCTAAACACTGAAATAGTAAAAAAGCAATCTGAGTATAATACTCAACTAGAACAAGCCCTCAATGCAGGTATGCCAGGACTGATGAAGGTCTAAGGCTACTTTTAAAAGTTAGTCAAAGTTTATTCAGCCATTTCCTTAAATTAAGGAAATGGCTTTTTTTTGCCTAAGTGCATACAAAAATTCTTTTCTCTTTTAGTATACAGATTATTACTAAACTAACACCTTATAAAGAAATGCTCTCCCCTTGGATTATTGATGAAGAAGAGCTATTTGCTCCATCTGCTAAACTTAGGATACATAAAGAAGCTATTGGTAAGCATAAAGTCATTATTATTGATGATTTCTATAAGCACCCAGAAGCAGTTAGAGATTTTATCTTAAAGTCTCCATCAAGCAAATGGGAAGGGATTTTATACGGGTATAAAGGTTCAAGACATATGTTTTGTCTCAACCTAGAGCCTATGTTCAAAGTGCTTAGGAAAGTTTTACAAAAAGAGTTCCATCATATAGCAGATAACAATCCTCCATTATTTCAGTCTAATATTATCATTCAAAAAGATGAACCTGCAGGCCCCTGTGCCCAGCCTCATACGGATGAAGCCATGTTTGCTTTTTCTATATTTCTCAACCCTAATGAATCTTGCTCTGGGGGCACGGCCTTTTACAAACACAAGCCATCAGGAATACAAGCCTATCCTATCACAACTTTTGATAATAAAATGCCCCAGCACTTATTAGATGTAATGGAAGCCTATAAGCTAAAAAATATAGAAGAGCTTCGTTACTTCATCTATGGAGATGAAAAGACTAAGGGCGGTACTCAAAGTTATATTGTGAACTCAAACCAACAATGGGAACTACTAAAAGTCTGTGAAATGAAATTTAATCGTATGATGCTTTTTGAAGGTCAAATTTTTCACTCCGCTTATATTACTCCTGAAATGTATATTGATGAATACCGTATCAGCCAAGTAGGCTTTTTTAATGGAAAACCCAGCTCATAATTTAAACTATAGAAATTTTTTAAAAGACTCTATCCCCAATATACTGGCGTATATATCAATACCTTTAGCCAGCTTATTTGATATCGCTTTTCTAGGACACCTTCCAAGTGTTCATACTCAATCAGGGGTTGCTTTAGCTACTATTATCTTTGATTACTTATTCTGGGGATGCTCATTTCTACGTGTAGGTACTATTGGACTAGTTTCACAGGCAGATGGAGAAAATAGAAATGATAGAAAGTTAGAAGCTCTACTTGCCTCTACCCTGCTTGCACTAGCTATAGCTACTACTATTTTGCTGTTCCAGCACTCTATATCTCAGTTATCTTTTAAACTGCTTATGGGAGATATCAATAGTGAACAAGAAGGGCTATCATATTTTTCTGGACGAGTCCTAGGTTCTCCTTTCATATTACTCCTATACTGCTTTCAGGGGCTTTTTATCGGCTCAAGAAGGTTTTATTACCTTCTGATTACTATTTTAACACAAAATATCGGTAACATTGTCTTAGACTATATCTTTATCTTTCACTTTTCATGGGGAGCTTTTGGAGCAGGTCTAGCTACAAGTTTATCTGAGTTGATAGCGCTTATGCTAGCTGCTTTCTTAAGCCTTAAGTTATTTAAGAATCTTAGTATAAAAACCTGGAAGAAACTACATCTAAAAGAGAGCTTTAAAAGCATACTAAGTATTCATTTACTATTTAGCCTAAGAACCCTTCTTTTAATCACTTCATTTGCTGTCTTCACTAATTTATCAGCATTTTTAGGAAGCACTTTTGTAGCGTGTAATGCCATTTTGATGAGGATCATGCACCTATCTTCTTATTTTATCGATGGCTTTGCAACAACTCTCGAGGGTTATAGTGGCTATCTATTCAAGAAGAAAAATATTAAGCAGCTGAATAGAATATTCTATTATGCTTTTTCCTCTACATCTGCTTTTTTACTTTTTTTTAATGGTACCCTGTTTACTTTTTCAAACTATATTCTTCCAATATTCAGTAATGATTATAAGGTACTGGAACTCCTTAAAGAATACCTGCCTTTTATGATTATAACAGGAGTCACAGGAAGCTTAGCTTTCCTATATGATGGTCTTTTTATAGGTATATCCCGGGCTAAAACTTTATTTCTCTCTATGCTATTCTCATGCTTAGTAGGGCTTGTCCCTTGCTTTATGCTATTTGTTTATTATCAACAAGGGGTGTACTTATGGTATGGCCTAATAGGACTTATGGCCTTCAGGTCATTAAGTTTATTTCGGGAAAAGATAAAGGTGATAAAAAATGCGAAAGGGGGGATTTGAACCCCCACAGGATTACTCCCACTACCCCCTCAAGATAGCGTGTCTACCAATTCCACCACTTCCGCTAGATAAGATAGAAAGGGGATTGTATCTAAAAATACAGATCTGAGCAAGACTTTTATAAAGTCAAAATCGATAAATATAGCCTACAGCTTTATAACCTATCTATTAAGATATATAGCTTTTTTCAGGGACAGAAATGGTCTCAAGTAGCTTAGTTAATACTACGTAAGGGTCCATATTAGCACCAGGTCTCCTATCTTCAAAATAACCATAGCCTTTTTCTTTTACATGCTTGGGTATTCGGATAGAAGCTCCTCTATCTCCCACCCCAGATATAAATTGATCTATTGAGCAAGTTTCATGCTGCCCTGTTAAACGCTCCTTTAAGTCATAGCCATAAAAAGGAATGTGAGTACTATGCTGCTTAGAAAGCTCCTCAATACAGCGCTTAATTTCTTCTAGTCCATACTCTGGGTTGCGTGTAGCTGCCGTAGATATATTTGTATGACAGCCTGCTCCATTCCAGTCTCCCTTAACAGGTTTATTCTCAAAAGAAACAGTTAAGCCTTCCTTTTCAGCTAAGCGAATAAGAAGCCACCTTGCTAAAATCAAGTGATCGGCAGCAAGCAAAACACTGTCATTATCATCTGCAAAACCTCTGTAACCAATCTGAAACTCCCACTGTCCTGGCATTACTTCAGCATTAGACCCAAAGATCTGTAGGCCTGCTTCCATGCAAGCCAAAGTATGCGCTTCAGAAAGCTCCCTGCCAAATACTCGGTCTGAACCATTGCCACAATAAAAAGGGCCCTGGGCTTGTGGAATTGATCCAAAAGACCAAGCTAAGGGATCTTTGCCTCTATACAGTGTATACTCTTGTTCAAAACCGACTAAAGGCTCTAAATCTGCTTCTATTCCTTTCAGGAGATTTTTAAGACATGATCTATAATTACTTGAGTGAGGTACCCCATCCTCTCCTAGTACCTCACAGAGCACCAAGAGTGACTTACCTTTTCTAATAGGGTCATATACTACTTCCACAGGCCTCAGGTGCAAGTCAGAGTCATTGCCCTGCGCTTGATTTGTGGATGAGCCATCAAATGACCAATCTGGAAGCTCATCAGCTCTCAAACTCTGGACTGACTCAACCACTCGAGTTTTTGACCTTAACATCTGCGTTGGCTCGGTTCCGTCTAGCCAAATATATTCTGCAGCAGACAACATATATGAAAACCTCCCTATTAAAATATTGCGCGAAAAGCACTCTAAAAATTGGTGTAAAATTGCTTAAAAAGGGATCCTAAACACATATATACAATTAATCAATATTTCTTTTTAAAAAGATCTTAATCTGTTATTAGTGTATCATTAGAAAGTAAAAAAAAGACCCTGTATGCGCTGCACATCTTACTGTATCACCTCAAGTTTTGACTTCTCAGCTCTTTACCAGAAGCTTATCTCAACTCACTCTAAAGAAAGCATCCATAAATATCGAGAAGTTATTCACCTCTCAACTGAAAACAATGAGAAGGACATATTCGTTTTCTGCTATGGTTGTGTCGTATTTTGGGGATTTTCTTTAGATGATGAACGAGACTTTCTTGCTCTACTCTCCCCCTATGAAAAAGATCCCCTGGAAAATATTGAAATCGAAGAACACAACTATGACTTTGCAGAAAAAACTACTATTGGCAGAGAGGTTATTAACCTACAAAGCCCCGAACCCTCCACTAAGCTCTCTATATCTTACGGACTTTCTCAATCCAT
Organism: Chlamydiales bacterium; assembly: GCA_009937555.1. Classification (GTDB taxonomy): domain Bacteria; phylum Chlamydiota; class Chlamydiia; order Chlamydiales; family JAACFD01; genus JAACFD01. The sequence continues at coordinate 6,824 of JAACFD010000002.1, forward strand.
TAAGCTTACAGTATTTGAAGAGCTGACAGAAGCTACTATTCAGAAAACACGATCTTATCCAGAAGAGCTCGCCAAAAAAGGGAAAATATCTATCACTAAAAAAAGAGCTTCAAAAATCATGGGTCAACTCATGCTTCAGAGAAACTCTATTAACCTCCACACAGAGATTCTAGATATACCTGAATTTTTTTGGGAATTCCCTGATTTGGAGCATTTATATGCCCAAACAGCAGGTGCCTTTGAAATTCCCAGCCGAGTTGAAATTTTAAATAAACGTTTAGACATCATCAAAGAGACATTTGAACTACTCTCTAATGAACTGAATCACCAGCACTCTTCTTTTTTAGAGTGGATTATTATTGTGCTTATATTGATTGAAGTACTCTTTACCTTGATGGAGAAAGGTCTTTTTGCATGGCTAGGTTCTTTGGTAGGACTATGAAGTTTTTGCTCTTAAAGCTAGTTTCTTTTTACCAGCGTTTTATTAGCCCTATGCTAGGAAATAATTGTCGTTTTTACCCTTCCTGCTCTGAGTATGCACGTCTTTCACTAAAAAAAGACCATCTACTAAAAGCTATAGCTAAAATTGTAATTAGAATTTTCAAATGTAACCCATGGCATAGTGGTGGAGTAGATCTTCCTTAACGTGGAATAAGCAGCTGCTGGTCCTCATAGATAGTATCTGAGTATAAATGATTATGCCGCTTTATATACTGAGCTGAAATATTGAACTTCTTTGAAAGTCCCCATAACGTATCATTTTTCTTCACTCGATAAACCTTGCCCTTATTCCCCTTTTGAAACTTGGCTAACTCAGGCCCTATAGAATCATTATTTTCTTGCTTATCTTGCTGGAGCAACCTTTCGGCTTTTACCCACAACTCTTTTCTGTCCTCTTCTTGTAAGAGACGTCTTAAAAAGAAGTGCGCACTTGGCTCAGAAAGGCTCATCTGCCTTAATACAACCCGTAAATGCTTGTCTTCAAAAAACCTAAGAATAAAATCGCTATCTGTTTCAATAAGAACATCTGTCGCTTTTACTGAACCTATTGCAATATAGTCTAAAAGTAACTGTCTACGTTTATCTAAGCTCATATCTTGAGCTCGTCTCTGACCTTTGTAAAACTCTTCTAAGAGGTCCCAGTGTCCCTCAAGTAATAAAGCTAGTACATCAGCTTTACTGAGCTTTTTGCTACCTCGGTTGATTAAGGTAAAGAAAGTATAGAACTCAGGAGTATTATAGAAAGCCTCTTTTAAGCTTCTTTCATCGTAAAAACCTAATTTTAAACGTCTAAAAAGCCCTCTAGAGTTAAAGGGCCAGCGCTCAGTTTGTAAAAATGAAGTAACGTGCTCTCGCTGGCTAGCAACTAGCCCCAGCACTACAGTTAACTCTTCTTCTCCAGAAGTATGACCAAAGGTTAGCTTTCTGCTCAAATAGCCTTCCATACCCAAAGCTCTGTTTAAATCGAATTCATAATAACTAATTAAATATGAAAGCGATAAATCTCCGACGATAAAATCATCGGTTATTTTATTGTTATTACCTAGCTCCTCAACCAGTCTAGCGTAAGTCATTTTAGAAAAAGAGGACAGATAAGGCCTGATAGCACCTTTAAGCTCATCTGAAACAGATACCAATTCTCCGTGGGGACTAAAGTCATACACCTTTTTTTGATCCTTAACAGACAATGAGTTATAAACAGACACAAAGAAAAGCGCGACGTTTAACGCCAAAGACAAAATGAGAAAATTACCCATTCTCCTAAGCTGCTTCATCAAAAAAAACTGTTTCTCCCAACGTCTTTGCATAAACCTCTAAGATCAATTTAAAACATAGGCTTTATAAGCATTCATTCAATTGTTTTAATAACTTATTTTCCTCTTAAGTGGAAGCTGCTTTTTGGCTTTATCCAATTGAAACTTTTTGTTATAACTAATAGATTAAAAAGTCTTACCTTTCAATGTTTAAAAGGGAAAAACATGAAGCTACCTTTATCCTACTTGAAAAAATTTATTGATCATAAACTAAATAATGAAAAGCTATCCCAGACCTTAACTTTAGCAGGATTGGAAGTAGATGCTATCGAAAGAAGAAAGCTTAATTTTGAAAATGTTGTAGCTGCTAAAGTAGTAGATTGCCAACCTCACCCAGATGCAGAAAATCTCCAAATAGCAACAGTCTCTGATGGTTCTCAACAGTTCCAAGTAGTCTGCGGTGGCAGTAACTGTAGAACTGGTATTATTACAGCTTATGCTAGAGTTGGCTCTGTTTTATTTAAAGACGAAGAGAAACCTTTAAAGATAAAAAAAGCTAAGCTACGCGGTATCGAATCTTTTGGTATGCTATGTGCAAAAGAAGAGCTAGGACTAGAAGAAAGCAGCGATGGCATTTTAGAAATGCCTGAAAATACCCCTTTAGGCTGTCCTTTAGATGAAATTTTCTCAGAAGATATTATTGAAATCAGTTTGACTCCCAATCTTGCTTACTGTGCCAGTCTACTGGGGGTTTCTAGAGAACTTTCAGCTATTTTATCTATTCCCTATAAAAAACCAGAAATAGCTATTAAAGAAGATAGCTCACTAGGTGCAATAGGTGACTACTTATCTGTTGAAGTAAAAGATTTTCATCAATGCCCCAGATATAGTGCAAGAATGGTCAAAGATGTTAAAGTAGCGCCTTCACCTGATTGGCTTAAACAATTTCTGGAAGACGCTGGAATTAGAAGTATCAATAATATTGTAGATGTTACTAATTTTGTACTACTTGAACTTGGCCAACCCTTACATGCCTTTGACTATAACTTAATTGAAGATAAGAAAATTATTGTACAAAGCGCTTCTAAAGGTGAAAGCCTGCAAACATTAGACGAACAAGTGCGCCAACTTCAAGAGGGCGATATCCTTATTTCTGATGCTAGAAAGCCTATTGCACTAGCAGGTATTATGGGCGGTCAAAATTCTGAAATTCAAGAGAATACAACTGATATTGTTATTGAAGTAGCCAACTTTAACCCTCAGAGTATTCGAAAAACAAGCAAAAAGCTAGGACTACAAACAGACTCTTCATGGCGATTTGAAAGAGGCTGTGATCCCTGCATAATCCCTTTTGCTCTTGACAGGGCTGCCCAACTCATTGCAGAACTTGGCAATGGAAACATTGTCCCTGGAGTTATTGACTGCAAAAAATCAGACTTTGCTAGGAGAAAGATTAGCTGCAAAGCAAGCTTTATCAATCAAAGATTAGGCACACATTTAAGTCTAAGTGAACTAGAAGAAATATTTAAGTCTCTCGAATTTGGGGTAAAAGTTGAAAATCAAGAAACACTACATCTGACTATTCCTTCTTACCGATACGATGTAGAAGAGAAAATAGACCTTGTAGAAGAAACAGCAAGGATTTATGGCTATAACAATATTCCTCGTTCTACTCCACACTACGCTCCCTCCCAATTACCTGACATCCCGATACATACCTTCTCTAGAAAGCTCCATCAGTTCTTTTCTGGATACGGACTTTCTGAGTTCATTACTAATGACTTAATTAACCCTGAAACCTGTAAAAGCATTTTTAAAACGCTGTTTCCTCAAAACTCCTTAATAAAGCTGCTTAATCCAGGCTCTATTGAGCATTCTATGATGAGGCCATCACTCCTTCCAGGAATGCTAAGTTGTTTAAAACAAAATATTGCTCATTACCAAACTAGCTTACAAGCTTATGAGATTGGGAAAATTCATTTTAAAAATGATCAGGGCAGCTTTAGTGAACAGATGGTTGCAGGAATTATCCTCACAGGAGAACGAACTCCTGGAGGCTGGGAAACCCATGAAGAGCGAGTTGACTTCTTTGACATTAAAGGAACTGTCGAAACTCTACTTGAATACTACCAGATAAGCAACTTCCAGTTAAAGACTTCGGATCTATCATGCCTACACCCTCATCGCCAAGCTAACTTGTATATTGGAGATAAAGAGATAGGTATTCTTGGAGAGCTTCACCCTGAAGTTACTCAACTATTTGATATTGACCAAAGGGTATATTTTGCTGAACTAAACTTAGAAGTTCTTAGACAGGCTTGCCCAAATGCAAAATCTGTGCAATTTACTCCTCTTAGCCTATACCCAGGCTCAGAGAGAGATTGGACCTTAATAGTAAAAGAAGACACAAGTATAGAGGAACTTAATAACGAGTTTAATGCTAATAAGCCAAAACACTTAGAAAGCTTTAAACTTAAGGATATCTTTAGAGGTGGCCCAATTAAGCAGGATCATAAAAGCCTTACATTCAATTTTGTTTACAGGAGTCAAAAGAAGACATTAGCCTCTGAACAGGTTGAGAAGGAACATGAAAAGTTTAAAGAAAAGGTTTCCGAAAAACTATCTCATACCTTAGTCTTATAAGTAATCTAATTTAATCACGTACGAGGAAGCTATGCATCTCAGGTTTTTTTCCGCCACAGTTTTAGCTATCAGCTTATTATTTTCTTGCCAGGCTCGTAAGCCTCAAAGCAAAGACATTGTTAAAGTTAGCTATGTACACCGCTATGGCGTACCTATCTCTTCTGAAGATTGGGAAACACTAGGTAAAACAGGTGAAGTTGAAACCCTATTAAAAACAGGGGTCAAAATTACAAGATCTTACAAAGATGGAATTCTTGATGGCAGATCTACAACTACCTACCCTCACTCCGAAGTAGTAAAGAAAGAAGAAGTCTTCAAAAACGGTATTTTAGCTTCACAGCAAGTCAACTACACAAATGGTACCCCTCAAGAGCAAGTCGACTTCCTAGATTCAGGAAAACGAGTTAAGATTTGGTATGAAAGCGGGGCTCCTAAAAGTATTGAGACGTTTCAAAAGAATTTGCTTGTTGATGCGCAGTATTTCAATGACAAAAACGAGATGGACGCAAAAGTTGAGAACATGAATGGTATTAGAAAAATTCGTGATAACTTTGGCAGAATCGTTACTATTGATAATATTGTAGATGGTAAAATGGCACTTCAAACCACTTTCCACCCTAACCAAGACCCTCAAGCAATTACCCCTTACCAGAATGACTTTATTCATGGCGAACGTAAAACATTCCTTTCTAAGGGTATACCTAATACTATTGAACAGTGGGAAGGTGGCAAACAACATGGCGTGACCGTTTCATTTATCAATGGAGAGAAAAGCGCTTCTACTGTTTATGTTAACGGCAAAAAGCACGGTGTTGAACTGCGATATGCTAATGATGGTAAGGATATTGTTGAGGAAATACACTGGGCCTCTGGTATAAAGCATGGCGCTATGCGTACATTCCTGCCTAACAACAAAACACAAATTGAACATTACTTCAGAGGACGATTAGTCTCAAAGGTTATGTTTGATGAGCTAGAAGAGAAAGCTCGATAATCACATATTATAAGCCTAACAGTCTTAAAGGATTGTTAGGCTTTTTTCATTATTTCTTACTTTTCACACTTTTGGCATCCTTTTTGCTCTTTTTTCTATCAAAATATAAATAGGAAAATGAGGCGTAAATGATTAGCAAAAAGGACCTTCTTAAAAAAATAGCTGTTCTTGAATCTTTAAATGATCAACTGGCTATGGAACTTAAGTATGTAGATCAATTATTGAAAAAAGTAGGCTTTTCTGAAGGTTTAGAAAGTGTTAAAACAGCCTCAGAGGAAATCATTGACAGTGAAGATATTGAGCTAGAATTTAACGAGATTGATCGAGATGACGAAGACTCCAGTAAAGATTAACTCAAAAGAAACTGGACATCATCTTCTGTTAACTTGCTATCAATACTATCTATCATATCATTAGCAAGCTCTTGTTTTTGCTCTTTCAGCTCAAGCATTTTCTCTTCTACAGAATTTGTCATTAAGTACCTGTAAGCAAATACACGCTCTAGACGACCTAAGCGGTGAGCTCGGTCAATAGCCTGCTTCTCTACAGCTGCGTTCCACCATGGATCATATAAAAAGACATAATCAGCAGCTGTTAAATTAAGGCCTACTCCCCCCACTTTTAAACTCAGCAACAGAATAGAGCTTTCAGAAGCATTCTGAAAAGAGTTTGCCTTTTGCTCCCTTTCTTTAAGCGCTGTTTGCCCATCAATATAGTCAACTGCTAACCCTCTATCTCTCATGTTATCCCTTAAAATGCTTAAAACTGTTGTAAACTGACTAAAGACTAACAGTTTCTTGCCCTCACTAACTACCTGCTCCGCATCTTGTAAGACTTGCTGCAGCTTAGCCCCTTCTTGTAGATGAGGAACAAGCAACTGAGGGAGGCAGCAGAACTGTCTTAACCTTAATAGCTTTTCTAATGGATTTAGATCGCTATCTCGTAAAATTGCATCATAAGCCTGTTTTTCCTCTTCGCTCAAATTAAGCCAGACTATCTTTTCTACTTTTTCAGGCAGTTCTTTTAAAACTTCACTTTTCCTTCTTCTGAGCATAAATGGATTTAAAAGATGCTTCACTTTTACTTCATCTGTTGATACTTTTTGAATTTGCTCTCGATCAAAAGGAAATAGAAAGGTAAGAATAGACAGGACATCTGATAGAGAATTTTCCAGTGGAGTTCCACTTAAAGTTAAGCGAAATCGAGAAGGTAGAAGCAGAATAGATGAAAAAAGCTGTGTATTTTCGTTTTTTAGAAATTGAGCTTCATCACAAATAAAACAATCACAGCTAAATTTAGATAAACGCTCTGCATGTAGCCTAGCCTGAGAATATGAGATAATCAAAATATCAATATTTTCAGGAATATCTCCTTGAAATATTTCAGCTCTTGCTTCTGGTAAAAAACGTGAAATTTCATGTTTCCAGTGTCCCTGTAGAGTCTTAGGACACATAATAAGATGAGTTTTACTACTTTTTAACGATGCTAAAAAAGCTAAAACTTGAACAGTTTTTCCTAGCCCCATCTCATCGGCAAGTAATGCCCCATAACCACAGTAGTATTTCTCTCGAAGCCACTTCACTCCTACCTCTTGGTATGAACGTAACTCTCCTTGAAAGCCATGAAGTTGATAATTTTTACTACTATCTTTGGAACGTAATAGCTCTGGTTTATTAAAGCGCTTAGCAAGATCTTCAGCTTTAGATAGAAAAACCTTTCTTAGCTTAAAACCATTATCCTCTGCTTCAAGATAGTCAAGAGTCTCCCCAAGCTCATCATGTATTTTCTCAAAAGGCAAAACTAGATCTATACCCTTCATGCAAATGCTACGAGTTTTACTTTTTACCGCATCTATGCAATTTTCTAGAGATAGCTCTCCATAATCCTCATAACTTAGGGAAAGATGTAGAGTAAACGAAGCATCTGAAGGGGTAAGCTCACATTGTAAATTTTTACAAAGTAGTAACTCTTGCCCTTTTTCTGATATCAGCTTCCACCCTAGCTCTTTCAACATTTCTAGATTTTCATAAAAGTTACTGCTGTCACAGATAAAACAACTACTACCTCTATCTACACAAGTAATGCCTAGATCATCAAGGTCCTCAAGAAAGAGTAATTCTCTTTTAGAGTCTCTTGTTAAGAAGTTACCATTTACTTCAACCTCTTGACTAGGGTCATAAGCTTCGATAAAACTATCCCCATAGTCAAACTCGACAGAACACAACTTAAGCTGATTGTTTTTAAACCTTAAAATAGGTGTTAGAGCTACCTCCTGCTTACCTTGTTTCTCAAACTCCAGCTCTACACCATCTGGACTATCTGCATAATACTTTTGTATCTTATCCACGGTACGCTGGTTTAAAACCTTTTCCTCTTTCCAAAGCTCTTTAAGAAAGTATGGGTCAAAGTCTTCCGGAAGAATGCATAGCCTATCATGAAATAACACAAAGCTCTGAGGCCCTTCATAAAAGGCTAGAGCATCTTTGATATATTCATCCTTTTGTAAACCTGTTTGAATAGACAAGGAATAGCTGTAGTTTCCAGTAGCCTCATTTAAAAGCACTTTAAGTTTAGAGAGAGTGTCTGAATACCCTACAACTTTAGAGTTAAAGAAAAGCCGCTTTTTAATAGCTAATTCTCTTAGATAAAAACAAAGCTTCTTCTTTCCTAAATAAAGTGTTGAGAAGTTTAAAGAATGCCTCCCCTCATACCGACCAGAGCTTCTTAACTGCTTTACATGCTCTTCCATCAAACTTTTAAGTAAAGTATCCGAGGCAAAAGTGCTCTGGAGCTGATCTTCTGTGATCAGACGTGCTGAAGGGCTAGCTTTCCCTGAGGGAGAAAGCTGCAGTTTAAGCTTTAAACCACTACTCCCCTCAAAGCTATACTTAGTAAGTACGTGCACATTCCATTCTTTCATATTATTCCCTAAACTTTATAATGAGAGCTTATTTTAACATGTAAGCTGAATACTATGAACCCTGAAAACCCTTTAAAAATGTTCGCGCCGTCCATCGAAAATGAATGGCAAAAGAAACGCAAAGAGTTAGAGAAAAGCGAGGCAGAGGCCAAAAAACGCTTACAACTAAAAGGCTTTAAAACACTGCCTAAAATGCCCGGCATTACAGCTGATACCAGAAAAAATCTCCACCTTAAAAGCGTAGTCTATATGCTACGGCACGATAAAGGGTTTAGAATTTTAAAGAATGTTCTAAAAAAACCCTTTAAATACCCTTTCCGGTTTATTCGCTCTTTTTTCAGCAAGCAATCTTACACTAGAGACAATGACTTTTTTTTCTATGGCATTAAGAGTGAAAATGAATTTTCAGATTTACTCAACAAAGATAACAGCCTACTTTTAGTAGGTTTTTCCTACTGCCATAAACCTTTAGAGTGTCCTTCAGGGAGATTTAATGACCAGTGTGTTAACCAATCTAACAACCCTATTTGCCAGCAATGCTTTATCTCAAAATCTATTAACCTGTTACCAGAAAATAAAGTTACCCCTTTAATTATACCTACTGTGCACTACATTGGAAATGCTGTGTTTGACATCTCTCACCAGAATCCTAACAAGCAAATACTTTTTATCATTACAGCATGCGAAATGACTCTTGAAATGTTTGGAGACTGGGGAAATATGGTAAACATCAAAGGTATAGGCGTAAGACTTGACGGTAGAATCTGCAATACCATGAAAGCATTTGAACTTTCGGAATCTGGAATCAAGCCAGGCCTTACCGTGGTACTACCTGAAACTCAGGAAAAAATACTAGAACTTATTAAGAAAGCCTATAAACGTTATACCTGACTTGGCAGCTCTTTCTTAATTAAATGATAGCGCCTAAAAGGCTTACCCTTTTTCTGTTCGCTAAGAGGTCTTTTTTTGTCTGAATGGCCGCATTCTTGACAGCAGCAACCTTCCACTTTTTCAAGACAAGAAGGGCAGGCTAAAAATAGTTTATTACACTCCATATTAGCACAGTTATAATAACGATCAGACTTAGTAGAGCAAAACTCACAAGTACTAATCACGTCTTCATCATCTTCATTTACGCCAACGCTTAATCGATCATCAAAAACAAAAAGCTTGCCTTTCCAGTGCTTCCCCTGTTCTTCAAGTCCATACTTAATAACGCCTCCATCTAACTGATAAACGTCATTATAGCCTTGCTCCCTTAAAACTTCAGAGTATAGCTCACAGCGAATACCGCCAGTGCAGTACATCATCACTTTAGTATTTTCTGGAGGCTTTGTCGTTTTTAGGTTCTGCGCATACTCTCTAAAATCTCTAAACTGCCTTAAATCTGGGCATTCAGCACCTTCAAAATGGCCTATTTTAGATTCGTAATCGTTGCGTACATCAATCATAAAGTAAGGCTCATCACTTTCCATCATTTCGCGCCATTCTTTTGGAGAAACATGTCCTTTAGAAGCTTTAGCATTAACAGATTTATCTAAAGCTACCAACTGCTTTTTATATTTAACTGTCTGTCTAGGAAAGACATTCTCATGATATTCATGCAACTTGAATTCCACTTTCTCAAAACCGGGGTAAGCTTTTAGCCAACTAATATATTTAAGGGCATCGTCTTTCTGAGCACTCAGTTGACCATTAATGCCATCCTCAGAAATATACACTCTACAGCTCAGATCAAGGTCTTTTATAAAACGCTTATGATCTTTTACAAATCGCTGAGGGTCATCTACATCTGTAAAATAATAATAGGCAAGCACAAGGTACTGGTTTTCTTGCTGATCGGACATGACTTATCTTCCTTTATATAAAAGCTTTATTTGAAGAAAAAAAAAAGGATTATAATGAAATGTTATTTTGCCTTCCATATTAAGTTTTAATTTTCTAGAATTAAGAGAGTTAAATTTACTCATAGACTTTTTTTGAGAACTTGTTAATGAAGTGGTAATTTAGCCTTCTGGCTAACAGTAGCCTAAATTCATCTCAGCTTTATCATTGAAAGCTCTTGATTAAAAAGCTTTTTTTCGCTATCTTTTTTACTTTGAAAAAGCCTAATTAATTAGGAACGTTTAACTTTTTAGGAGATACAATGGCTCGCTATACGCAACCTAAAAACAGAATTGCTCGTCGATTTGGTGTTAATATCTTTGGACGTAAAAGAAATCCTTTAATTCATAAGCCTAACCCTCCTGGGGTACACGGTGCTAAAAGAAGAAAAAAATCTGACTTTGGCCTTCAGCTTGAAGAAAAACAAAAGCTTAAAGCAGTTTACGGTATGCTTAGTGAAAAGCAGCTAGTAAAATACTACCGTGAAGCAAGCAAGCACAAAGGTGCTGCAGCTAGTTACCTAGTACGCTTCTGTGAGTGTAGACTAGATAATATTGTGTACAAACTTAAGTTTGCACCTACTATCTTTGCTGCTCAGCAGTTAGTTTCTCATGGACACATCCTAGTAAACGGAAAGAAAGTAGATATTCGCTCTTTCCAAGTAAAACCTGGAATGACTATTTCTATTAGAGAAAAGTCTAGAAAGATGAAACTAGTTAACGAAGCACTAGCTAACGCTGCTATTACACCTGGTGAATACTTAAGCGTAGACGAAAAGTCTTTCTCTGGAGAGCTTTTAAACTACCCTGAAGTAGACCAGATTACTATGCCTTTAGAGATTAATATCCCTGAGATTTGTGACTTCTTAGCTCACACTACTTAATAAGAGCATAGCTTAGAACTATTATAAGCCTAGGTCTGTTTGATCTAGGCTTTTTTTTTGCCTCATTTCTTTCCCCTCCATGGAGAAAATAAAAAAAAGAGTTCAAACACATCTGGGCATCTCAAAAGATATGCTCCCAGGCTCATCGCTAATACAGCAACCACAAACTCAGATAAAAAATTATTTAGCTGCAAGCTAAACACTCTAGGCAGCAGAAGCTCACTAAAGAGACCACTTGTAGTATATTTCCAAAATAGATACATGCTACCAGCAACCCAGATACCTAAAATAATTAATTTAAGACCATATCTCCATGGGAAAAGAGACCTGCCTGTTAATTTATAGATATGCCAGTATAGAAAAGCACAATTAAATAAACTGCTAATGCTTGTTGATAGCGCTACACTCACAGCCCCCATCTCCAAGTAGAAAATAAAAATAGTATTGAGAATAACGTTACACACTACACTCACAACAGAACTGATAGAAGGGGTTTTATAATCATGCTGACTGTAAAAGAAATTTGCTAGAAGCAGGGTTAAACTCATAGGAAGCAAACCTAAGCTATAGGCGCAGAAACAAAAATAGGTCTCCCACACGTCCTCTGAACTAAAAGCCCCCCTACCATACAGCAAGTTTAGACCGGATACACCTAGGATGAACATTAATACGCTAATGGGAATAAGATAAGCTACTTTCTTTTGAAAGCTATCAGATAATAATTTAAATAGTTGTTCAAACTTTAAGCCTTTCTCAGTCATTGTAGAAAAGCTAACAGTAGCTAAAGCAATCCCTATTAATGCTAAAGGAAGCTGCTGCACACGGATAGCATACCATAAATAGCAAGGACCTTCTAATGAAGCATAGCGTGCAAAAATTGCGTCTAATGCGCTATTAAGCTGTGCAGCCCCCACTCCTACAGCAGTCAAAGAGAGATAAGCCAAAAAACGCTTCATCTCTGGTAAAAACAGCTTTAGTTTCTTTAAAAGTTGTGATACGTAAAATTTTCTATAAAAACTCAAGTCACATATTAACCATTCAAAAAGATAAGCAACAACAACGCCTATAGCGAGAGTCCTCATTGCTTCCCCTTCAGGCAATTTGTAAGCTAGACAGGCACTCGCAATCCAAATAAGATTAAAGCAAGCAGGGCCAATTCCCGATAAAAAAAACTTTCTTTGAGAGTTCAAATAGGCAGAGCACAGCGAATAGAAGCAGATAAGTATTAAAGCTGGAAACATTATGAGCGTGTACTCAGCTATTAGCTTACTATTTGGAGGAAAGTAATCTATAAAAATATAAAGGGGTACTTCTACAAGCGCTACAATTAAGAGTAAAAGCAAAAGCATCAGCGAGCGCAAAAGATAATAGAATTGCTTTGCAGATTCTTCTGACTGCCCATAGAGCTTTTTATATATAGGCATAAACGCGTTGTTTAAAGCCCCCTCTCCTAATAAACGTCTAAATAAATTAGATAATCGGAAGGCTACCATGAACGCTCCCAAGAGTGGTGTAGCTCCGAACAAGGCGGCTGTTGCCAAATCCCTAGCTACACCAGTAAAGCGAGAAATAAGAGTAGCTAAACTTAAAAAGCGAGTGCTATAGAGAACTTGGTTGATAAGTGAAGGTTCAGCCATAGCTTAAACTACTCTTACTGTGATCAAATAAGAGGCAAGTATACTACAGCATATAATAAAGCGAAATGCCGACTTGACCTACCCACCTTTTATGGTACTTATCACTATTTGCTTCATATGTTTCTCCTGAAATAGGCATTAAGTGTCCGCCTAGCATAAAACGCTCAGTCAACATATACTGCATTCCGATATAAGGCATCCAAAAAAAGCCACCTTCAATCGTGTTTTCATTAGCATCTTTTCCCCAAGTACCGCCTCCACGCAGACCTGCGTTCACATAGACTTTTTCATCTAAGCGATGACGATACTCTAAAAATCCCCCTAAACGAGCGTAGTGCTCTTTACGGTTTCTTCCATCATCTAAACCTTTTACAATAAGACCATCATAGTTTCCTATGAGACCAAAGCCATAGTTCTCTCCGTAGTTTCCTACGCTAAAAAAGTGTAACTTATCAAAGCTACCACCTACTGCAAAGCTAGAAAAGGATCCAAACACAGAAGATGTATAACATAAAAATAACGTACAAATACCTATCAGTACTTTCTTGCTCATTTTCGCCTCCAAACAGCTGTAAGACTTTCTAAATGAAAATTATATATTTTTCGGAATATGACATAAAAACAGCTAGCTAGCAAGTAAAAAAAGTGAATTAAAATTTTAATTAAAGACAGTAAAGCATTCAGCTCTCCTTGCTTATTAGAGTGAAATCTTCTATAATTTCTCTCAAATCATTAGCTGTTATATAAAGAGAGGTCTGCTATGGCTACATTGGACACGAGCGATAAAAGCACTGAAAACAAAACACTTAGCATTAAAGATATTAAGAATACTCCTGAAGGATCACCTGCAATTGGCCAAGATATTACTGCTCAGGGATGGATTAAAACAGTAAGACACCAAAAGACATTTTCTTTTGTAGCTCTTAACGATGGCAGCTGCTTATCTAACCTTCAGTTAGTTTTAAATGAAGAGACTCAAGACTATGAGTCTTTAAAAGAATCTTTAACCACTGGTGCTAGCCTTAAAGTAGAAGGAATTTTAGTTGAGAGCCAAGGTAAAGGACAGAGTGTTGAAATTCAGGCTAAGCAAATTGAAGTTGTAGGCGCATGCTGCGCAGAGACATTCCCCCTGCAGAAAAAGAGACATAGCTTTGAATTTTTACGTACTATAGCCCACCTAAGACCTAGAACCAATACTATTGGCGCTGTTACTAGGGTGCGCTCAGCCCTTTCATTTGCTACACATGAATTTTTTAACCAACAAGGCTTTAACTATATACACACACCTATAATTACTGCTTCTGACTGTGAAGGTGCGGGTCAAATGTTTTGTGTGAAAGCTACTGAGGAAGGCAGTGATAAATTAAAAGATTTCTTTGGGAAACCTGCCTACTTAACCGTTTCAGGACAGCTTAATGCTGAAATCTATGCCCTAGCTCTATCAAAAGTATATACTTTCGGCCCTACATTTCGTGCTGAAAATTCCAATACAACAAGACACTTAGCTGAGTTTTGGATGATTGAGCCTGAAATGGCCTTCTGTGATTTAAACCAGGATATTGACAATGCAGAAGCATATGTAAAGCATGTCATCAGTTATGTACTTAAGCACTGTGAGGAAGACTTAAATTTCTTTAATAGCTTTATTGAGAAAGGCCTTATTGACCGGTTAAAAAATGTTCTTGATAACCCTTTTGAGCGAATTGACTACTCTGAAGCAATCGAAATCCTTCAAAATGCTAAGCAAAAATTCCAATACAAGCCTGAGTGGGGCTGCGATCTTCAGACAGAACATGAGCGCTACCTAACTGAGGTACACTTTAAAAAGCCTGTAGTTGTCAAGAATTACCCAAAAGAAATCAAAGCATTCTATATGAGAAGGAATGACGATGGTAAGACAGTAGCAGCAATGGATGTCTTAGTTCCTAAGGTAGGAGAGCTAATTGGTGGCTCTCAGAGAGAAGAAAGGGAAGATGTATTAAAAGATGTATTAAAAAGCCAAGGCCTTGATGAAAAGGATTACTGGTGGTACCTAGAGCTAAGAAAATTTGGTGGGGTTCCACATGCTGGTTATGGCTTAGGCTTTGAACGCCTCATCCAGTTTATCACTGGTATGGAGAATATTAGAGATGTAATACCTTTTCCTCGTTTTCCTGGAAATGCTGAGTTTTAATGAACTCTTAACAAATGAATTCTAGAATAATGTAACCTTTTAGCAATTAATATTTAGAGGAATATAATATGAGCCAAACTTCTACAACACCCCCAAGAGAAAGCAGGACTGCCTCTACTAAAGCGTCTAATCAAAAGCTCTCAAATGAAATTGATGAAGCAATTGCAAGGCTCAAAAAAGCTGAAAACAAAAGAGTATCAGAGAAAGAACAAATAGAGAAAGGGATTGATAGAGCTAAAAGGGGCCCTCAAGTCGAAACTCTAAGCCTAAAAGAACAAAAAATACCTCCATCCAAGCTAGAGCAATTAGCTGGAGAGCAAAAAGAAGAAGGGGTAAAAGATATTTTTGAACTTTCAGCTGAGATGAATCAGCATGGACAGAAAATGGGGCTAAGCTTCCAGGATCTAGTCGCACAATATACTGCTTCTCAAGAAGTAGGCGCAACAAGCGCTCAAGCCTCTTTATCTGCATTAGTTGAAAAGGTGGTACTTACTATGTCTTATATTAGAAGCAAAGACCTACAACAGTGCAAAGTAACTCTAAAGAATCCTCCTATTTTTGATGGCGCTCAACTTAATGT
The DNA here is from genome assembly GCA_009937555.1 of Chlamydiales bacterium. Classification (GTDB taxonomy): domain Bacteria; phylum Chlamydiota; class Chlamydiia; order Chlamydiales; family JAACFD01; genus JAACFD01. The sequence continues at coordinate 22,292 of JAACFD010000002.1, forward strand.
AAAAATAGTGGCTAACAAGTGTTCAGTAGAGTTCTTAAACTTAAGTGATAAAGCTTTAGAACTTTTATCTGAAAATAAGATGCACTTAGAAAATACACTTAGCGAAAAAGTATCATCAATGCAAATTGAGAATATTCAATTCCATAAGCGCAGCGAAGCTCTTGCTCAAGAAAGCACTGAGCAAGCTTTCCAGCAACAGCAGCAAGATGATGAGAATAAAGACAGTCAACAAAGAAGGCAGAAAAAGCAGAAGCAAAAGCAGCTTTTCTAGCTTGATAGTATAAGCTTGTCTTTTGATTGGGTATGCTGGATATAACTCCGCTTTCTTTTATACGACAGAATGGTTCTACTTATAGACTGGACGATCTGCCGATCAGCAGCCTGTAGCTCTTCTTTTTTAAGAAAGCTTCTATTTTTCACTAGCTTATTTACTTGATCCATATTTAACAGTGTCACTTTAGGCTCTTTCCTAAAATGAGTTTCTACATCTCTTGGAACACTTAAGTCTAAGATCAACTTATTGCGCTCAAAACTAACAGCTTCATCGTACTTTAATAAAAATCCAGGGCTCTTAGTAGCAAAGATAATAGCATCAAAATTGTGCCAATTACATAAGCGATCCCAAAGTAAGTGTTGGACCTCTTCTTTTTTAGCAATCTCAAGAGATTTGTGGTTAGTTCTATTACATAAAAAGATATTGCTATATGACTTAGATTTCAAACTCTTTAAAATTGAAAGGTTAATATCAGAAGCTCCAACAAAAAGAATATTCGCAGCTTTGTTTGCTATCAACTCGTCCGAGATAATCTCCTCAACTGTCCCTTCTAGCGATGGGGCCCCTTTATTACTAAAGTAGTTAGATCGAATTTGCTTACCTATTTTCAGACTTTTTTGAAAGAGGTAGTGCAAGTCAGAGTGTAGATCTAATTTCTGCTGAGCGTCTTGATAAGCTAGTTTTACCTGCCCTTGAATCTCTGTTTCAGCTAGCACTGCGCTGTCTAGGCCTGCTGTTACGCGGCAAAGGTGAGATAAGCAATCCCAGCGAAAAAAGGAATAAAGCTTATGTTCAAATTTAGATTGTATTTCTTGTTTGAGCACCTTAAGTAAAAATGTATGAGCTTTACTTAACTCTGTGGATGCAAAGTATATCTCAACCCGGTTACAAGTAATTAAGATAACATATGACTCTAGGATAGCAGGTAAATGAGGTTGAGACAGGTTCTTTTGAGTTGCCCTAAGGATTTTCTCTCTCAGATTTAAATCTGCACACTTATGATTTAAGCCAATTAAACCGACTTGCATGTTACCTCTTAATGAGTTAGACCCCTGCTAATTCTTGATCTTCATTTAAAGATATTATCTTATCTTCAGTACTGCCTGATACTAGTAGTTTTCTTAATTCATCAGAACCAATCCATTGCTGGTTTGTATTAGAGGCATAACAAAAACCTTCAGGTAAAGGCTTACCCTCTTCTTTTAAATGCTGAGCAGCCTCCTGCTTATAGCTTGAGCTAAACACTTCAGGCACAATAGTGTAGTAATCTTTAAACTCTAGAGAGTGGCGCGCATCATCTGAGCAAATCATCAACTCGTGTAGTTTTTCTCCTTCCCTAATCCCACAAATATTGTAAGGAAGGTGAGGAGCAACTGCTTTTGCCAAATCTACAATTTTCATACTAGGTATTTTAGGAACAAAAATTTCTCCCCCTACCATTCTTGAAAAAGAGTTAACCACAAAATCAACAGCTTGATTTAAAGTAATCCAAAAACGTGTCATTCTTTCATCTGTAACAGGTAGAGATTTTGCACCATCTTTGATCATCTGTCTCCAAAAAGGTATGATAGAGCCTCTACTAGCTAAGACATTCCCATAGCGGACAACAGAAAATTTAGGATAGTTTCTTTCTCCTACATAAGCGTTACCTGCTACAAAGAGCTTATCGGAACACAGTTTTGTAGCTCCGTAAAGGTTAATAGGATTTACCGCTTTATCTGTGGATAGGGCTATTAAGTTTTTTACAGAACAGTCAATTGCAGCATCAATTACATTCATAGCGCCTAAAATATTAGTCTTCACAAACTCTGAAGGATCATACTCTGCAGCAGGAACTTGCTTTAAAGCAGCTGCATGGACGACTAGATCTACACCATGTAAGGCTCTGTGTAGGCGTTCTTTATCTCGTACATCTCCTAAAAAATAACGTACTTTACTACTGCCAAATACAGGGTCTTGTCTACGCATTTCCCATTGTTTCCATTCATCTCGGCTAAAAATGACTAAACGCTTAATGTTAAACCTTGTTAGTACAGAATAGGCAAACTTTTTTCCAAAGCTCCCAGTTCCTCCTGTAATAAGAATGGACTTGTTAGCAAAAAATTCTCTTAGATTCATAAGGCATTCGATTCCTTAAATTAATTGTAGGAACAAACTAGTCTTTCAATACTCAAGTTCAGCTAGCTACATAATTTCAATTTGAATAGTTAGTAGCCTTTTAAATTTAATTTTAATTAAGTTCAATGGAATTTTGCTTCATAAGCCCAATACAGTCTTAAAACTAATGCAAATCTACTAACTTAATGAGCCCTATAATTAATCTCTTAGAGAAAGCATTGAAAAAATTAGAAAGTTATGCGATCTTATTTAGTAGCGTTAATAAAGGCTACTTACCTAGTTGTCTAAATGTCAACTATCTAAGCAGTTTTTCTTACCTTATTTTCCCTATGTCTTAAACCACGGAATCTAAAAATGGCAAAGAAATACACTGAGAAATCTATCAAAACCCTTGATGCTCTCGCTCATATAAGGCTCCGCACTGGTATGTATATTGGTCGCTTGGGAGATGGTTCTCATCAAGATGATGGTATTTACATCTTGCTTAAAGAGGTTATTGATAACTCAATTGATGAATTTATTATGGGGAACGGCTCGGAAGTTAAGGTTAATATAGATCAACAAACAGGTCTTGTACAGATTAGAGATTACGGACGTGGTATTCCTTTAGGTAAAGCCATTGATTGTGTAAGTAAAATTAATACAGGAGCTAAGTACGACGATGAGGTATTCCAGTTCTCAGTAGGGTTAAACGGGGTAGGAACTAAAGCGGTTAACGCTCTTTCGTCACATTTTTTAGTCAGAAGTACCCGAGAAAATAAGTTTGTTGAGGCATCTTTTTCACAAGGTAAGTTATTAACAGAAAAAAAGGGAGCTTCAAAAGAGCCTTCAGGCACATATATTGAATTTATCCCTGATGTAGAAATATTCTCAAAATATAAATTTAAAGAAGAATATATCATCAAACGTATGTGGAACTATGCTTACCTAAATACAGGGTTGAGCATTAAGTACAATGGTGAAGAGATTATTTCTGAAAATGGTCTTCTAGATTTAATTAACGCTGAAGTCAAAGATGAGAAACTCTACGAACCTCTTCACTATAAAGAGAAGATGCTTGAATTCGCTTTTCTACATACACAAAGTTATGGCGAAAGCTACTTCTCTTTTGTAAACGGACAGTATACAGCAGATGGAGGGACACACCTCTCTGCATTTAAAGAAGGGATATTAAAAGGTATTAATGAGTTTGCAAAGAAGAACTACCAGGGAGTCGATGTCATAGAAGGTATTGTAGGAACGGTACTAATTAAAGTAAAAGACCCTATATTTGAGTCTCAGACAAAGAACAAATTAGGAAACTCTGAAATACGTTCTGGCATAGTTCAGAGTGTAAAAACTGCAGTAGCAGATCTTCTTTATAAAAACCCTGATGTAGCCAAAAAAATCTTAGAGCGGATTGCTTTTAATGAAAAAATTAGAAAGGAATTAGCTTCAGTTAAAAAAGAAGCTAAGGAAAAAGCAAAGAAGATATCCTTTAAGATACCTAAACTTCGAGACTCAAAGTACCATTTCAATGAAAAGTCTAAGTTTAGCGAAAACACCATGATCTTTATTACAGAGGGAGACTCTGCTAGTGCCTCAATCGTCTCCTCAAGAGATCCTTTAACTCAAGCTGTCTTCTCTCTTAGGGGAAAACCTTTAAATGTCTTTGGCATGAAGATGGACCTTCTTTATAAGAATGAAGAAATGTTCAACTTAATGAACGCACTAAATTTAGAAGAGGACACTTCAAACTTGAGGTACAATAAAGTGATACTAGCAACAGATGCTGATGTTGATGGTATGCACATTCGTAACCTCCTTATCACTTTCTTTTTAACTTATTTTGAAGATATTGTGATTAATGGTCACCTATACATACTAGAGACCCCCTTATTTAAGGTTAGAAATAAAACCCAGACAATCTATTGTTTTTCCGAAGCAGAGCGAGATAAAGCAATTAAAACAGTTGGAAAAAAAGGCCTTGAAATCACTCGTTTTAAAGGTCTAGGGGAAATCTCCCCTAATGAATTCAAACAATTTATAGGAAAAGAAATGCGTTTAAATCCTGTTCGGGTTGACTCATTTTCTGACATCAAACCAACGCTTGAGTTTTATATGGGTAAAAACACTCCCAAACGAAAAGCATTTATTATGCAAAACTTAGTAGATGAGAATGAAAATCTAAAAGGTTTAACTGAACTAACAGAAGAACAAGTCTAGAACAATTAAGAGCCGTTTTTATGGATGATTTAAAAGATTTAATGCAGCAAAACTACCTAGAGTATGCATCGTACGTAATCAAAGATAGAGCTATTCCTTCTGTTGAAGATGGTCTTAAGCCTGTCCAAAGACGTATTTTATATACTTTATTTAAGCTTGACGATGGTAAGTTACATAAGGTAGCTAATGCTGTCGGGCAAACTATGGCACTTCACCCTCATGGAGATGCTGCTATTTGTGATGCGCTAATAAATCTAGCTAATAAAAACTACCTCTTAGACAAACAAGGTAATTTTGGTAATATCTTCACAGGTGATTCAGCAGCAGCAGCAAGATATATTGAGACGCGTTTATCAACGCTAGCAAAAAATACGCTATTCAATAATGAAATCACTCAGTTTGTTCTCTCTTATGACTCCAGAAGCAAAGAACCTATCCACCTACCCTCCAAGCTTCCGCTACTTCTTCTACAAGGTGCTGAAGGCATTGCGGTTGGAATGTCTACGAAAGTATTACCACATAACTTTAATGACCTTTTAAAAGCTCAAATCGCTATTTTAGAAGGGAAACGCTTCAAATTAAACCCTGACTTCCCTACTGGTGGCATCATGGATACTGGTGAATACGACAAAGGTAATGGAAAAGTTAGGCTACGCTGTAAACTTGATATTGTTGATGATAAGACGATCAAAATTTCAGAAATTTGCTTTGGTACCAATACAGAATCTTTAATTAAGTCTATTGAGGATGCTGCTAAAAAAGGAAAAGTAAAGATCTTATCTATTTCAGATTATACGACAGAGAATGTAAATATTGAAATTAAGCTCCCAAGAGGACAGTATGCAAAAGAAGTTATAGACTCTTTATTTGCCTTTACAGAGTGCGAGAGTTCTATTAGTGCTAATGCAATAGTTATTAGAGAAACACTGCCTTGGGAAACAAACGTCAATGATATCTTAGAGTATAATACAGAACTTCTAAAAAGTATTCTTAGACAAGAGCTTCAAATTGCACATAACAAGCTAACTGAAAAGATCTTCAAAAAGACTTTAGAACAGCTTTTTATTGAAAAGAAGATGTATAAGAAAATCGAGACTATGAAAACTTATGAAGATGTGCATAAGGCTGTTGAAAATGAGTTAAAACCTTACCACAATAAGCTTTCAAGAGTGCCTACTTATGAAGATAGAGAGTACCTTCTTCATATACCTATCAGAAGAATTTCAAAATTTGACGCTGATAAAAATCGCTCTGATATTAAACAAGCAGCAGACGAGATCAAGCAAATTGAGAAAAAACTCAAAAATATGAAAGCGTATACTATCAACTACATCAAAGGCCTACTAGAGCAGTATGGAAAGTTATTCCCTAGGAAGACAAAGGTGAAGACTTTTGAGCAAGTTGATCTACGGAAGGTTTCTACCACCAAGGTAAAGATTGGCTTTGATGCTAAAAGTGGCTTTATTGGTACAAAAGTTAAATCAGAAGTAAGTTTTGAGTGTACAAATTTTGATAAGATCCTAGTTATCTACAAAGATGGCACTTATAAAGTTGTTAACCCTCCTGAAAAGCTCTATCTCGAGCAAGATAAAAAGAAAGTGGTATATGTAGGTATCGCTGACAAAAAAACTGTCATGTCTGTTGTTTATAGAGATAAAAAGACAGCTTATGCTCATGCTAAACGTTTTGTTGTTGAAAAGTTCATCCTCGAAAAGGAGTATGATTTCTTACCTAAAGATTCAAAACTAGAGCTCATCTCTCCCAAACCATCTACAACTGTTAAGGTCTACTTTAAGCCTAAGGCTAAGCAAAAAGTTAAAGAGGTAGACTTTGCACTAGATGATGTGGATATCAAAACAGTAAAAGCAAAAGGTGTCCGCATTGCTAATAAAGAAGTGCAGAAGGTTACACTTATCAAGAGAAAATGACTGTAGAACTTAAGCAAAAAAAGCAAAATCGCTGCTATGAGCTTTGGATAGATAAAGACTACTTCTGCTCTTTTCACAAGGATATATTCTCTAAACCTAGAGAGTTACTTCAGTATTTACCTGAGGAAATCCCTAATATTTTTCCTGAGTTAGAATTAGGGGCTTGCCGCTTGTTTGCATATAAACGACTTGCTTACAAAGCTCTTAGCTCACACACTCTCAGGCGCATGCTCCAAGAACGTCTGGTGTCTAAGCAAACCCAAGACTCCCTGTTAAAGGAGTTAACAGAAAAGTCTTACCTAGATGATGAGTACTTTATCCAAAACTACTTTGAATCGATGCAAGCAAAAGGCCTTGGCCCTCAAAAGGTCATAGCTAAATTGAGGCAAAAGGACTTTCCTCTTTCAGCTCTTTATGAAATCGCTTCTAACCTTTACCCAGTTAGTAAAGAAATTGAGGTCATTGAAAGCTTATTTAGTGAGAGCTTAAACACTGACAGGCTTGAAGAAAAGCAAGCAAGCTATAAACTACTTGAGCGTAAAGGTTTCACACATGGAGCCATTACTCACTGTCTTAATAGCCCTCTTAAAGCATCTTAACCTGTTCATAATAAACGATTTTTTGACTTTCCTTCTTAGTTATGGTATAATGATAATAGAAGAGGAGTATTCCTATGTCAGGAGATTACACTGTTGGTAGCGGCTCCTTCGATTTTGAATTTGAAGGAAAAACCTACAACCGCACATTAAATGATGATCAGTATAGAGCTCTTATGCTGGCTGGTCAAGAGGCTGGCTTTAGCTTATCTAGTATTGATATGTCTCAAGGACAAGCTAGCCTACAAGATTTTCATGATGGTTTTGCAGGTCTAGATATTGAATTTTCCTACACAGCAAGTGCTGATTTAGAAGATATTCAGCTAGGTAAAGACTTTGATTTTGGTGGAAAAATAAGTGATTATGCAGCTGCTATAACTGATAAATTTGTTCAAAAGACATTTCTAGAACCTATCATGAAGTCTATTATCGAAGACTCAAAAGATTTCCAGAAAAAGCTCAAAGAACAAAAGCGCTACTAACCTCCCTACAACCTCTTAAGAGATTTATAATAAAACCCTTAAAAATAAATTCTCAAGTCATAATAGAAAAATTCCTTTACTAAAGAGCTATTGAGTGCTAAGAATCAGAGTAAAAACTACGAGACTAAGCTACCATGAAACATCCCCGTTTATTTTTAGGCTTTATGGCCGATAAAGCTTTTAATACGGCAATACAAGAGTTAAGTAACCCTATTTTAGCTGATATCTTTATCAATAACGATGACTATCTCCATAAAGTTCAGCATCAACAAGAAATTTTGATAGGGAAGTTTATCCCTCAAAAATCTCAACTGCATCACCTCTATCTTCTTGAATCAAATATTCAGAGCATTGTAACATCTAAGCTTATTCCTCATTATGATTTTAAAAAAAACCCCGTAAGGTTATTTCCCATACAAGATGAAAGATAGTAATACCTACCAGTGCTTTACTGTTGAAGCACTACAAGAGCCACTAAGATTAGATAAGTTGCTCTCTACAAAATATCCAGAACAGTCACGCTCATACTTCCAGAAGTTAATAGAAGATGAAAAAGTTTTACTCAATGGCAGCAAAACTAAAAAGCGTATCACACCTGCTGAAGGTGATTTAATTGAGGTACACTTTACTCTAAATAGAGAAGTTAATATTGAGCCCGAAGATATTCCCTTAGATATTATATATGAAGATGACTACCTATTAGCTATTAACAAACCTCCTGGTTTAGTAGTACACCCTGCCCCTGGTAACTGGTCTCATACTTTTGTAAATGGATTGTTATACTACTTGAAGCGTCAAACCGATAGCGACAATGTGAGACCTGGAATTGTACATAGACTAGATAAAGATACTTCAGGCGTACTACTTGCTGCCAAAGATGAGAAAACACAGCAAAAGCTAACAGAGCTATTTAGTAATCGTGAAATAGAAAAGACCTACTTTGCTATTAGCTATAGCAATCCTGGAGTTTGTGTTGTTGATCAACCTATAGGCCGACACCCTCAAAGACGACAAGAAATGACTATTATCAATAGTAGTTCTTCAAGGCCTGCAAACACTGTTTGCTCAACCTTGTACCATAATGAATTGTACAGCCTAGTAAAGTTAAAACCGAAAACTGGAAGGACTCATCAACTAAGGGTACACCTTAGACATTTAAACTGCCCTATTGTAGGAGATTTAATTTACGGTCCTAAAAATAAGACAGATGCTCCTAGACAGCTCTTACATGCCCATAGCCTAAGTTTTATCCACCCTATCACTAAGCAAAGATTGATTATTGAGGCAAATATACACAAGGATCTAATTGACTTCTTAAAACAGCAAAAGCTTGCTCAAGACTGGGAGCTCTTAGCATGAAGCTATTAATACAAAGGGTAAAAGAAGCTTCTGTAAAGGTAGATCACCAGCTTGTTGGAGAAATAGAAACAGGTTTACTTGTATTTGTTGGTATTCATAAAAGTGATACAAGTGCTCTACTGCCCTATATGGTAAAAAAGCTTTTAGAGCTTCGTATCTTCCCAGATGAAGAAGATAAAATGAATTTAGATGTTCAAGGCATTAAAGGGAAATTACTGGTGGTTAGCCAATTTACCCTTTATGCAGATTGCCAAAGCTCTGGAAGGCGTCCAGGATTTTCTAACTCCGCTCCTCCAGATATAGCAGAACCTTTAATTGAGGATTTTGTAAAACAATTAAGAGAAAAACAGATTCAGGTAGCAACAGGAATTTTTGGTGCTAAAATGGAAGTATCACTAATTAATGATGGACCAGCTACTTTTATTATAGAGAAGACGAATCAACCTTAGTATCTAATAAACAGCCACTTAAAAATAACTAGACCTATTTTCTTCTTTTCATGTATGAAGTCTATAAGAGGAAACAACGACACTGTTCCTGAGATATTATAGTTGAATTAAAGAAGTTATTAATCCATAATCCG
>JAACFD010000040.1 GCA_009937555.1 Chlamydiales bacterium
AGATGGTGGAGTAGCCTTTAATCCTTTTGAAGATAATTCTAAGAAGTTAACTTTAACAGGTGAAGCTGAAGAGAGAGAGATGGGTGGCCTAGGAATTTACTTTATGCAACAGGTGATGGATAAAGTAGATTATAAACGTGAGCATAATGAAAATATCCTAACTCTTGAAAAAAAACTTAAATAATATCCTTAAAATCATCAAAAAGTTTTTCGTTTTCTTTAATATCTTCTATAAAATGCTCAATTAAACCGATTATGAACTTTGAATTATTATAAATTCCAGATGTTGAAAACACCATTTCTAAATTAGGTTCACTATTATCGTTAATTGCAAGTAGGACGTAACTTCTAGATAAAATGTCTTCCTCTTCCTCTTCGCCGCTTGAGGAAGGGCTGTGAATAGGGACAATCCAAATAACAAACTCTTGATTAAATAATGTAATCTTTTCCGCAGATTCAATGACATGAAAGTAGTGACTTAAGCTATTCTCTAGCTCAATTGGTTCTGCAGCAGAAATTCCTAATAACCCGCAGTTGTGCAGAATCGAAATATCTACATCTAAAATTCCATCAGGTACACACTCTGGCAAGTTTTGTATGTACTTCTGGTAACTTTTCTCAAGTATAGTTGGATTTAACATTTATTTACCCTAAAGAAAGCATTGGCCCATAAGAGCTATTATATAAGAAAAGGGATGGCTTGTCAAGGTATTCTCAGCATAGTGAGGTATCTGTTTAGCTTCAAAAGCTTAGATAAGTATTAATATGCTGTTAATTACATAAGTTGCTTTTAGTTATTTAGTTATGTTCTCTATTGAACGCTGAGGGGTAGCAAAAATATTTGGTTAAGATAATAGCTAGCTAATATTGAACACTTTTATATCTTTCTTAGATGGTTTTTATTCCTTTTTGTACTAATATTAAGTCAAAGCCTAAGGAAACTTTACGTTTTTTTAATGATAAGAAATTGCACCTTCTACATCTACTTGTTATCTACTTTGCTAGCTTATCCTTCTATAATCTATGCAACAAGTAATAGTAATACTGAACCTAAAGTACATGCAGAAGCATACATTTTGATGGATGCTAAAACTAAAGAAGTTCTTGCGGAAAAAAATGCCTACCAAACTCGCTTTCCTGCGAGTGTTACTAAGGTTGCCACAGCTGCTTATGCTTTGAAGAAAGAAAGCCAACTAGACTATATTATTGTAGCTCAAAGAAAAGATCTTGGAAGCATATTACCAGAGAAGAAAGTAAAGGCTAAATATAGCTTTCCCTCATATTGGATAGAATTCGCTTCATCTCACATTGGGCTAAAGGTTGGAGAAAAAGTACCTTTTCGAGATTTATACTACGGGATGATGCTAGAGTCTGGAAACGACGCAGCTAATGTAATAGCCTCTTTTGTAAGCGGATCAGTACCAAAATTTATGGATGAGCTTAATGAGTATTTGAAAGAAATTGGCTGTCAGAATACAAACTTTAATAATCCTCATGGCCTTCATCATCCAGAGCATACCACAACAGCTTATGACTTAGCTTTGATGGCTAGAGAAGGCTTAAAGAACCCCTTTTTTAGGCAGGTAGTTTCTACCCTGAAGCATGAAAAAGAGGCTAGCAACAAGCAAAAAGCTACAAAGTTCTTTCAAAGTAATCGCCTTTTAAAGAAGGGGAGTTACCACTACTCCAAAGCAATAGGCGTTAAAACAGGTTATACTACAAAAGCAAGACATACATTTATTGCTGCTGCAGAAGATAATGGTAAAACATTGATTTGTGTTCTACTTAAAAATAAGAAAGCTAAGTTTAACTACGAAGATGCTATAAGATTATTTGATTATGGCTTTCAGGAAAAAAAAGAGTGGATGACAGTTTTTCGACAAGGCAAGCAAGACAAGATTGCTTTGCACCTATCAGACTTAGATAAGAAAGTCTCAGTCCTATTAAAAGATAATGTGAAAATTCATACTTATCCGTCTTATGAGCAAAACATAAAAGCAATTGTAAATTGGCATAGCTTAAGTCTGCCTATTACGAAAGGGACTGTTATAGGAGATTTAATAATCAAAGATATTAACCAGGAAACTCTTGCCTCTGCCCCTATTTTAGCCAATGAATCTGTTTACCCTACCTTTAAACAGAGAGTAGCAAACATCAACTTCTGGGCCGAAGCTAACCAATCTTTAATTTTTTCACTAATGTTTATGTGTGTGCTTTTTTCCTTAAAGGCCCGGATCGCTTCTAAGTATTACTAGCAAAGCAGCGGTAGAGTTTTGAAAAACTATCTAGACTGATCTGTTCTGCACGAACTTTACTTTCCAGGCTTAGAGACTCAAATACCTCAATAATTTTTTCTGGTGAGTAGTCACCCTTGAGGTTATTGTATAGAGTTTTTCTTTTTTGCTTAAAGCAAGTTTTTAAAAAGGCCAGAAAGGCCTCTTCTTTATAAAGCTGATCTTTTAGTTCAGGGAAAAGGGCAATAAAAGAAGAGGTGACTTTAGGAGGAGGAAAAAAGCTATCTTTAGGAATATCAAACAGTAGTTTAGTGTTTGCCTGCATCTGCATGATAAGAGACAGTAAGCCATAAGCCTTGCTATTTATAGTAGCGCAAATACGCTCTGCTACTTCTTTTTGTAACATAACAAAAATACCCTGAAATAGTTCAGGAGTTTCTATCAGGCGCATTATAATTGGCGTAGCCACATTATAAGGAAGGTTTGCTACAACTTTAATAGATTGGTGCTTAGTGAATAAGTCATTAATTGGGTACTCAAGGGCATCGGCGTGTATCAAAGTAATTTTTTCATGATTGTGATAACGCTTTTTTAACTCTCTATAAAGTTTGTCGTCTTTCTCTATTACATAGAGGTGAGCTACTCTAGTGAGCAGCCTCTCGGTTAAGGCTCCTGGGCCAGGGCCAATCTCTAAAACAATATCACTTGAGATTAGTTTAGCCTCATCAATGATTCGGTCTAGCACTTCATTATTAATAAGAAAGTTCTGACCCAAGCTTTTCTTAGCCTTTATCTTTGACTGTTCTAAAAAACTTAAAAGGGTTTCTCGTTTAGATAAGCTCATTAACGGTAGTAAAATGGTTGGTAATTATCTGGAACAGTAAGAATCTCTGATTCGTGAATGGCAAAATTATCTCTTAGAAGCGTTAAGTACTTATTTTGCTCTTCAATTAATTTTTCCTGAAATACAGCATCATTTAAGTTTTTCTCTACTTCTTTGAAGGAGGGAGGTGTTCTAACCTCTTTTTGAGCCAAAAAGAAAACTCTAAATGGCCTTGAAGCATTGCCTTCAAGTACATCACTTGCCTCTCCATCTTTTAGTTTTGAAAGTACACTGGAGTAAGCATTAGATAGCTTTGCCTGTTCAGTTTGAATAACAGGGGAAAGCTCAATGCTAACCTGCTCCTGGTAGCGCTTTGCCTGTTCTAGTTTTTCTTTAACTTTTTCTGGTGAAGCGGCTTCTTTTCTAAGGTATACCTTAGCTAAATTTGAGCACTCCTTAGCTAAAGCTTCATCTTTGCTGCTAAAAGATAAGACTTGATAGTGAAAAAAGGTTGTAGGTTGGATTTCACTGAAGTGTTTATCAAACGCTTCCTTTAGTGCTGAAGGCGTAACTTGCTGTATTGCTTTAAATTGAAGCATGTCTAACATTTTGTTTGCAGTTAGCTCTCTTCGAATCATTTTATAAGCATCTTCAAAAGTTAAGTTGGCTTTTTCCAAGTTCTCAATAACATCTGGGCCAAAGTTATTTTCTAGCTGTTGGTGGATCTCTCCATCATTGGCCTCTAAGCTTCTTTGCTCGGCATCAGCTAAGATTAACTCCGCATTGATCATATCACGCAAAACATATTGCCATGAGTTGCTAAAGAATTCGAATTTGGCTTCCGACGAGAAAGCATAGTCAGGATACTGTTGGTAAAAAAGCATTTCCAGCTTTTTAACGATATCTACTACAGAAATAGGTTTTCCATTTACTTTAGCTAGTACAGTGTTATTAACAATTATTTGAGGCCCATGAGGAGAGGGAACGTAGTCTGTGCTTGCATAGATAGGTGAAGAAATGCAAGCGGTAGCAAGTAGAAAAGGTAAAGTAAAATTTTTAAAGTGTGAAAACATAAATGAGCCTCATTTACAATATATTTTAAGAAAAACATTATAGTCGAAAAAGTAACGAAAAGCAAGGAATAATTAGAGAATGGACAGTTAGTAAAAACGCCTTATCTATCTCAATTAAAGGGGGTTAAGTGTTTTTCGGGTCGTTTTTTTGGAAAATAGCGGCAAAAAAGCCATCCATTTCATTTTCCTGAGGGATGGAGCTAAAAACTTCCTCGGCTAGCGTTAAAGGAAAGGTTTTCAGGAAATAGTCCACTTGGTCCATGTTTTCCTCTTTAAGCACGCTACAAGTCGCATAAATGATCCTTCCTCCTGGCTTAAGGAAGCTTAGAGCTTTCTCAAAAATATTTTTCTGCTTGCCGATAAGTTCTTGTAACATTTCCTGGGTAAACCGGTACTTCATATCTGGATTACGCCGTAGAGTTCCTGTACCTGAGCAAGGAGCGTCTACATATACCCAGTCACATTTTTTCTTAAGGCGGTTTAAGGCTGGAGATGAAGGGGGTAAAAATTGTGCATTTTGTATACCAGCTCGCTTAAACCTTACTTTTGCCTCTCGAAGAGCTTTCTTTCTTATGTCATGTAAAAAAATCTGCCCTTTACCTTGAGTTTGAGGAGCAAATGCCAAAGATTTACCTCCAGATCCACTGCAAAAATCTAAAATTAGATCACCAGGCTGAGCTTTTAATAGTAGAGCTAGGAGCTGGCTCCCTTCATCCTGCATCTCAAATAGGCCTTGCTTGAACTCATCAAACTGAAATAATGCAGCTCTTTTGCTAAGTTGTAAGCCGACAGGGGAGTGCTTACAAAGAGATAAATCTAGTCGGTCACTAAGCTTATCTAGTAAGCTCTTCCTGTCAGTTTTATGTGTGTTTGCTCTTATTGCAGTCGGAGCTTGAGTATTGCAGCAAAGGGCAAGCTTACTTGCCTGCTCCTCTCCTAGTGAGTTTGAGAAGGCGTTAAAAAGGTCTGGAGGGCAACTTAAGCGAGTAGAAAGAGGAATTTTATCGTCCTCCAAATAGCTAGAGGGAGTGAAGCTGTCTAGTAGCATAACTTTCTCTTCTAAAGTTTTATCAGGGAAGACAAAATTTAACAGGTCACGCCACTTAATAAAACTATAGACATCCTCACTAATTGCAGCTCTATCTTTTGAACCTAGCGCTTTATTCTCTTTAAAGTAGTAGTAAATCACTAAGTCAACAGGGTATCTGAAATCTAAGGCTTCAAGTAAAACTTGAGATGCATGGTATTTTCGAAATGGAAGATGCATGATATTTAATTAAATGTTTGCAAATCAATAAAGTATGAATTATATAGCAAAAGAAATATTTAATGGAATTGTAAAAAAATAATTTCCCCTTATAGTTTGTGGTAAAGATAATAGGTTGTAACTATTTATTTAATAATACAAAGGAAAATCAAAGCATGTTTTCATTAAGCTCTTTAAAGAACTCATTTATCGCTCAGCTATTTTTGTTCATACTTTCTTTAGGTATAGTAGCTTTTTCTCAAGCAGGATGGTATGAATGGATGGCGCCTCTAGCATCAGCTGCTGGTGTGGGCTTGTTTGCTGCAGTTCTTTTAGCTAATGAAGAAAAATTTACTCGGTTTTATTGTGCTGCATTTTGGTTTTTCTTAGTTCAATCTGTAGGAATGCTTTGGTTGGCAAATGGAGAAGTTCAGGGGAAGTATATTTATGCATTATACTTTCTTTTATCTCTATTAATGGGACTACAAATGGGAGTCTGGGGGCTATTTGTAACCACAAAAACAGTATCTAAAGTTAGCGGAATTCTATTTTTAAGTGCCTTTTGGGTTCTTTTAGAGTGGGTACGACTATTTTTCTTCACAGGGTTTATGTGGGGGCAGCTTGGTCTTTTAATGACTTTTAATGACTATTCAGCTCAGCTAGCTTCTATAGTTGGGATATTTGGCCTATCATTTGTGTTGATGCTAACTAATCTTTTGCTGCTTCAGTCTCTTTTTATAAAGGGGAAAATAGTAGAAAAGACAAGTTTATTTTTACTTATTGCCTTATTGCCGTATGCTTTTGGATATATCCGCACTCAAGCAGTAGATGCTCAAGAAAAAGAAGCTCCATTAAATGTCCTTTTAGTCCAGACTGCACTCTCAATAGAAGAGAAAAGAGGCTTAGGGGGAGGCAAACGCTATATTCACCCTCAGGACCAGTGGCGGCATTCGTTAAACCTGCTAAAGGATTATCAGGAAGACCAAGTGGATTTAATAATATTCCCTGAATACTTTGTTCCATTTGAAGCGCACCTGGCACTTTACCCATTTGCTGATATGTCAAACTTGTTTGAAGCAACATTTGGTGATGGAATCGTCCATAAATTTCCACCTGTATCAGCCTTTTCTTTTTATACTCTACCAAGCCTACAGGCTCAGAACAAGATAGGGCTTTTTGTATCAAATGCTTTTTGCGCACAAGCTTTAAGTAATATTTTTAATGCTGAAATAGTGATGGGGCTAGATGATACTGAAGTTCCAACAGTGCCTTCAGATAAGAAGAAATATTTCTCTTCTGCTTTTCACTTTCAACCCAAAAAGTTAGTTTCAAACCGGTATGATAAGCGTGTCTTATTACCTTTAGCTGAGTATATACCTTTTGAGTGGCTTAAACCAATCACAGCATCATACGATATTCATGACTCTTTTACTCCAGGTAAAAGGGAAGGCTTAATTTTTCAAGGGAAGCATAAAATTGCCCCGCTTATTTGCTATGAGGAGCTATTTGGAGATATGGTAAGATCATACAAAGCAAAGGGTGCTGATATGTTGGTAAGCTTGAATAACGATGCTTGGTATCCTAATGGCCAGCTTCCAAGAGTGCATTACTTGCATGCTAAACCTAGAGCTATAGAGTGTGGTTTACCTCTTCTACGCTCATGCAACACAGGTGTGACTGCAATCGTAGATGCGTATGGCCGTGAATCTGCCCTCTTTGGGGAAATAGCAGGAGACTCAGAGTGGCAGGCAGGTGTGTTACAGGCTTCTGTACCTATGCAGAAGGTTGATACTCTTTACTCTCAGTTTGGAGATTACCCCATACTAGGAGTAAGTCTTTTACTGTGTCTGGGTGGATTGTTTTTCAGGAAGCCTTAATTTGTAGGGCTTGAAAAATATAGGTTTTGCACCTATACTGCTTATTTTAACAAATATAAGAACTATTTTTATGTCTAGTATATTTGCTGTAAAGGAGCATCGCTCTGCAAAAACTATTAAAAAAGAATTCTTTGTCTCAGGCTTAGGTATTCACTCTGGAGAAGAGGTTTCTGTGAGGTGTATTCCTCAGGATAAAGGGGGAGTTCTATTTAAAAAAGTTGGACCTGCTTCATCTGGTGCTGGAGTTGTAGTTAAAGCTCATTCTAGCGCAGTTTGTGATACCAGTCGTTGTACTGTAATTTCAGAAGGTTCTCACTCTATATCAACAATTGAACATCTGTTGTCAGCGCTGAAAGCTTTTGAGGTAGATCATCTGTTAATTGAGGTAAACGGGTCAGAAATTCCCATACTAGATGGTAGCAGTCGCGAATGGGTTAAGCATTTAGAGGGTAACATAGCAGAACTTGATGATCAAATACCTGTATATCAACTTAATGAAGCTGTATTTCTAAGCCATGGCTCAGCCAATCTAGTCGCTATTCCATGCGATGAGCAAGTTTTTTCATATACTCTGCATTACCCTAACCATCCGATGCTTAGCAGCCAATTTTATTCATTTAAGCTCTCCTCAGAGTCGTATGTAGAAAATATTGCCCCTTGTAGAACATTTGCCTTATATGAAGAAGTTAAGCCTTTACTAGATAAAGGGCTTATTCAAGGGGGAAGCCTTGATAATGCTGTTGTGGTAAAGCAAGATGAGGTTTTATGTAGCGGCGGACTTAGGTTTGACAATGAAATGTGTCGGCATAAAATACTAGATCTAATTGGGGACTTTTCTCTTGCTAATATTAGCTTAAGTGCTCACATTATCTCCATTGGCTCTGGCCACGCAAGCAACGTGGCATTTGCAGAAAAAATTTCAAACGCTTTTATGATGGAGAAAGCTTATGTCTAGCTCGCTAGCTGAAACAACTCAAGCTTTGATGGATATCAAAGATATAGTAGATATCTTGCCTCATCGCTACCCTTTTCTGTTGGTTGATAAGGTAAATGAACTAGATTTGGAAAACGGTACTATAACCGCCCAAAAAAACGTAACGGCTAATGAGCAATTTTTCCAAGGGCACTTCCCGCAAAATCCTATTATGCCAGGAGTGCTAATTATTGAGGCTCTAGCACAAGCTGGCTGTATTCTATTTAAAAAGAAAATGCAGATAGATAAAGTGCCCATCTTTTTACACCTGAATAAGGTTAAATTTCGCAACCCGGTTCGTCCAGGAGATATACTACTTCTCCAGGCAGAAGGTGTGCATACCAGTTCTAAAGGTGGTAAAATTAAGGCTAGAGCAATGATAGCCCCAAATAAACTGGCCTGTGAAGCTGAGATGGGCTTTGCCCTAGTAGATCTAAAAGATATTTAATGAGTAACCTGTTGATAATATGAGTAATATACACCCCTACGCAATTATTGAAGAAGGCGCCGTTATTGAAGATGGCGTAACAGTAGAGCCTTTTGCTGTAGTAAAAAAGAATGTAACCTTAAAAAAAGGTGTGGTGGTCAAATCGCATGCCTATATTGAGGGAAATACAACTATTGGTGAAAATAGTGTTATCTGGCCCTCAGCTGTTATTGGAGCTGAGACTCAAGATAAAAAATATGCTGGTGAAACCACATATGTAGAGATTGGCAAGAACTGTTCAATTCGAGAGTGTGTCACTATAAACTCTTCTACAGGAGAGGGATCGGTTGTAAAGATCGGTGATGACTGTCTAATTATGGCGTACTGTCATATAGCTCATAACTGTGAGGTAGGTAACGGTGTGACGATGAGTAATAACGCTACTCTTGCAGGTCATGTCATTGTCGAAGATTATGCTATTATAGGAGGATTAACTCCTGTTCATCAATTTGTACGCATAGGTAAGCTTGCCATGGTAGGGGGATTAAGTAGAATCCTAAGAGATGTACCTCCCTATACGGTTGGAGGAGGTATTCCTTATAAGTTAGGTGGTATCAACCAAGTAGGACTTAAAAGGCGTAACTTTGACTTAGAAAGTAGAAAGCGCTTAGCTCGTGCATACCGTTATGTCTATCGCTCAGGTCTTACTCTAGAAGAAGCTCTTGGGAAGATAGAGATAGAATTAGAGGATTGTGAAGAGATTCGCGAGTGGGTTAATTTTTGTCGTAACTCTACACGAGGGCTAGTAAGTATTGGCGAGGCTAAGGCAAGGTCTAATGGAGAAAAGCTTCAAGAAGCAGATAGTTAATAGATAGTATGATCAAGATAGTATTCTTTGGAACACCCGAATTTTCAGCTCAGGTCTTAGATTTTCTACGCCAAAAGCATGATATTTGTATTAAAGCAATTATTTCAAATCCAGATAGGCCTAAAGGGCGAAAAAGACAGCTTGCTCCTACTCCTGTAAAAGCGCTTGCACAAGTGAGCTTACCAGGTGTACCAATTATTCAACCTGAAAAGCCAAAAGGTGAAGAATTCTACCAAAAACTAAGGGATCTAGATGCCGATATCTTTGTAGTTGTAGCCTACGGCGCTATTTTAACTACGAAGTTAATTGATATACCTAGGTTAGCATGCATTAATTTACACACATCTCTTTTACCTAAATATCGCGGTGCAGCTCCAATACAAAGAGCCATCCAAGCTGGAGAAACAGAAAGTGGCGTCAGTATTATGCATGTTGTAAAAGAATTAGATGCTGGTGATGTCATAAGGAAAGTTAGGATACCTATAACAGAAGAGACTAACTTCACTAAATTAGAGCAACAAATGCTATTAAAAGGTAGGGAGGAGCTTTATCTAGCAATACAAGAACTGGCAGAGGGTAAAGATTCCAGAATAGAGCAGGACCACAGTCAGATGACATATGCTCATAAAATTCAAAAAGAAGACCTAAAGATTGATTTAAACCGTTCAGCTATAGAGGTTGGTTCTCAAATAAGGGCGTTTAGTCAATACCCTGGTGCTCACCTTGAAGTTCTAGTGAAAGGAGCTCAGAAGAAACTTAAGGTTTTAGAAGCGACTTGTATAGATAACGATGAAAAAGTCCCTGCAGGAAGTATTTTAGCCTCTGGAGACGGGGAGTTAATGTTAAAGTGTAAGCAAGGGGCTATTGAAATAAAAAGTTTACAACTAGAGGGGAAAAAACAGCAAAATACTGATGAATTTCTTCGTGGGTACCCTATAGAAAGCTTAAATTTTCTAAGTCTTTTACAGGCAAAGTAAAGAAAGACTTTTATTTAATTCTATATTTACGTAATATCCATCAGAAATTTTGTCTGATTTTAGTTAAGGCAAATTTAATACACTATTTTAAGAAGGATAGTTTAACACAAAAAAGGAGTTAATATGACTGCTGTAGATGCAACAACATTTGGATACGCTGTTTTAGATACTGTTGGAGAGCTATGCTCTAACCCTTTACAGAGAATGAGCGTTCAGGGTACTGCTAAAGTTTTAGAAGAAGTAGCAAACAAAACAGGTTTCGCAACTGTAGAAGGTGTTCTTAAAGATATTAGTAAGGGTAATAACACTGCAGGTGCTGTAATGGATATTATTGATGCTGCACACACTGTAAAAGGTGAAGGTTTTAACCTTACATTTTCTGTAAATAAGCTTGGTGCTGCTGCTGCTGCAACAGGTGGAGTTCTTACTCTAACACACGCTAACATGTGGAAAGGTATGCCTGCATGGTTACAGGATGCTGGATTCTACATGTCAAGAGGTGGTGTAGCAACTATGTTTGCTAACAAAGTTGTGACAATGGTTCAAGCTAAGACAGCTTAAATTTTTTTCTTACCAAAAGTAGGTTAAAAATAAAACGCCGAGCTTTTTTCTCGGCGTTTTTTTTATATAAATTTTTATTAATAAAGTTATTTTCTAGTTTTCTGTTGTTGAAAAATCAGAATTTTTGGTAT
>JAACFD010000268.1 GCA_009937555.1 Chlamydiales bacterium
TCGCCTAGATCTTTAAAGATTACCTTTGCCACAAGTTTGGCGCTATGGGCCCTTACCGGATTTGTTAGGCTGTATGTAGACAGAAATAGTATTGAACACCTCTGGGGCAGAGTTAAGTTGCAGGGTCTTAACTATAAGTCTTTTATATCACAATGTGAAACTCTTAAAACTAAACTTAAGGACATAGACTGTACTAAAGAAAATTCAGGAGATCTGTATAACGTCCTAGCAGGGATGAGTGATGTTGAAGCACTAGCTTCGATAGAGACTTTAGTTCAAGAAAAGCGAGAGAAAAGAAGAACTTCTCCTCCTACAGAAGACCAAGCTGAGGAGGAAGTAGAAGGCTCAGTTTGTACGAAAAATGCTATGGCTGCTTTTAATTTCCTTTCTGATAAAGGTGATGTAGCTATTAAAAAAGAAGCGCAAGATGCTTTAAGAGGGCATGTATCTCTTCTCCCTAAGACTCCTTCAAGGTTTTTATGGAGCTTTAATACATCAGGTCTATTTCAGTACTTGCTGTGGGGCTCTGCAATGAGCACTTCACTACTTACTAGGGTTTGGAGTAAGTCACCTCCTTTTTTAATGCTTACGTCCTCTTTACTTAAAGATTATCTTCCGGTAACCATGCGTATGGGTATGGAGAGTATTTATGCAGATTATACGATCAAAAGAGTCGCCCATCGCATTACCCCTATATTAAGACCACTTACTTCCACACTTAATGAAATTAATCAAAAGTATCAAACAGGCTTTGATGCTTTTCACGTTGTGCTTTTTCTTTTCTTCATGTATCGCCGCTACCAAGAGCCTCCATTAATACAAACTACACTAATACCTTCTAATATATTATCTTCTGACACGGTGCCTTACTGTGAGAGCTTAAACAGTCGAGCACATACAGGGGAATACAACCAACTTGAGCTAAATGAATCTAAACTACAAGAATTAGAGGATGCTTTAAGTAAAGGAGGAGGTGCTATTTTAAAAGGGGCTAGAGGGGTAGGTAGTTCTGCTTTTATTAAATGCTTTGCTCAGAGAGTAGGTCTTGGAGAGCTAGTTAAAAAGCAAGGCTACTCAATCTTTTCCTTAAACTTAGACGAAATACGACCAAAAGAAAATACTCTTCAAAGTCTTTTAAGCCCTGATGTTGCAAATTCTCCAAAAGGTAAAATAGAGCAGATGCTCTCATTTATAACCACTAAAGTGAATAGACCAGTAATAGTACTTGATAATCTACACTTGTATGCTCTTTCCGAAAATTTAAATGAGGGGAGCTGGTTTTTAACTGTGCTAAGGCAGTTAGCAACCTCACTTAATCAAGTTGATCCCTCATGTAGGGTAAAGTTGCTCATCACATCTCCTCCTCCAGAGAATCCTGCTTCAGAAAAACTGGCGAACTTTTTGCAAGAAGTATTTGCTAGGCAAAGATCTATGACAGACCTTGAACTAAGGTCTGCTAATAGGACAGAAACAGCTAAAGTGCTACATAAGCTGTTTGGAGGTATTACAGATGACTTACTATTTTTAAGACCTTTAGATCCTTCAAGAGATCTGATTGGAGCTGGCAGCTCTAGTCTACACCCTTCCCAGCGGTGGTGGGCTAAAGTCTATGACTGGATAAAGTACTGTTACCCTAGTGCAATTATGCCTGGAAAAGCGATTGAAGTTATTAGAGATATTTTAGATGAGTTGCAGCTGAAAATAGATGTTAAAGTTCAGCAAGATGCTTTACAAGAAGGGTTTGGATCGGATTATAAAGAGCTTAAGAAAGCTATTAAAGAGTTGCGGGAGTTAGAGCGTCAGTCTCTTGAATCAGGGTATTTTTTACGCAGTCGTCTACATGAAGGATCTGAGTCAGGAGTTTTTGACTTTTCAGCAACTCTTTTAATACTAGAATTTATTTTAATTCCAAAAAAGAAGCATCAGATAGAAGCTTTAAGAGTCTCTTTAGCCAATGAGAAGTATATGCTTACAGAGGAACACTTAAAAAGATACCTTCAACGTAAAAAAGGAATTCTTTTGACCCTAGTAAGTGAGCCTACATGTAAAGACTTAAAGGATATACGAGATAATAAAATGCCCGTAGAGTTTCTTGGTAAGGAGGGCTTAATTAACTTTCTTTTCTCTCCGTACATTGACGTACTAACTTCATTTGATTTTATCAATATAAGGGCTGCTCCAGGTGTACCGCAAGAGGAGTACCCCCTGACTTATATTCTTCAAAAGAGAGATACTCTCTTGCTACCTGTAGTAAGAGATTTTTCTAAAAGAGTACTCGGCGCCTTTGGCTTTAGAGAATCTTTGTATGAGATAGACTTTAGTCATTATGCAAGTTGGGCGGAGTTTATCCGCCTAGAAGGACATCAGCTTTTTGATGTGCTGCATGAAACTCCTTCTACCCATATAATTATTAAGAATATGAAAGTTCTTGATGGTGAAGATAAACAAGCTTTTCTAGCTTTTATGTCGGGTGCTCCTATTAAGCATGATAAAGAACTACTTCCTCTTAAGTACGCGACTTTCTATTTTGTCACAGACGAAGATGAGATCTATACCTTCTTGACTAGGGAAATGTCTGCCGTTTCTATAACAGCATTTAAAGATGAAGCAATAGATCTTGAGACAAAGAAAAGCTATCTAAAAAGAAACCTAAAAGCTTTAAGAGATCAGCTATTTATGTCAGAATTTCGAATAGACTTCGCTTATCAAGATGGAGTAATAGATGTTTTACTTGCAGAGGCTGAAAAAAGAAATCTTCCCATTGCTAAGTATTCTAGCTTCCTCG
>JAACFD010000269.1 GCA_009937555.1 Chlamydiales bacterium
ATAATGTTCTTATAGGTTTACCTGAGATCTTTACCTTTTTTTTATAATTTTTGTGTAAAATCATTTCTTAAAACACTAGTAAATAGAAAGATAAATAAGAAATATTAAGGTCGGGATACATGTTAGGTAAGCAAAAAACTTCTACTTTAGCTCTTGGTTTAGCTCTATTTGCGATGTTTTTTGGTTCAGGTAACCTTATTTATCCTTTGTATGTAGGAGCTACTTCAAAGTCTCAGTTGGCTATTTCTAGCTTAGCTTTCGTGTTAACAGGGGTTTTATTACCCTTTTTAGGGATACTTGTAATGGTTCTCTTTAAAGGAAGTTACGAAAAGTTTTTTGCTCAATTTGGCAGCAAGGTGGCAAGTTGGGCTCCTTGGGTTTTACTGACTATATGGATTCCCTTGGGATCTTCTCCTCGTTGTATTACTCTTGCTAACTCATCAATTAACTTATTTACTGGCACAATACCAGCATTTCTATTTGGCATCCTCTACCTGCTGCCACTTTGGTATGTCCTAAAAAATCGTAGTCATATTGTTGATATTTTAGGCTATGTATTAACTCCTATACTTTTGTTGTGTCTGTTTTCCTTATTTATCGCAACTTTCTTCTCTGCCACAACTTCTCTTGCTCAAGGTCCCAGCTATGATGAGGTGTTACTTAGTTCTTTAAGGCAGGGCTATAATACAATGGACTTAATAGCTTCATTTTTCTTTTGTTCTAGTATCATAACTCTTTTGAAAGAGTCTCAAGAGAAAAGACCTGTAAGAAAAGTAATGAACGCCTCTTTAATTGGCATTTGCTTACTAACCTTTGTCTATGTAGCCCTTATCTGGGTAGCAGCATTTAACAGTGAAAGTTTAGCTAGTGTAGCTAAAGATCAGTTATTAGTTTTTTTATCTAAAATGATTTTGGGTAAAGAGTTAGGTTTTATCTCAGCTATAAGTATCTTACTTGCCTGTTTCACAACTTCTGTAGCTCTTAGTGTTGTCTATGCAGATTTTTTAGTTAAAAGAGGTTTATTTAAGAGTTATGATAAAGCATTAGCGTTAACTCTTTTTATAAGTTATGGGATGTCTAATTTTGGTCTAGAAGGAATTACAATGATTACAGAACCTGTGCTTCAAGTTTGCTACCCAGTACTCATTGTTTTTATTCTTGTTAGCCTATTAAAGTTAGCTTACTCATATAAACGTAATACAGTAGCTGATCATGGTTAAGCAAAAAGTTTTTTTTATCACTATTAGCTTTATCTTTTTTCTTAATTTGCTTGTTACAGTAATTAAGCCCTATAGCAGTCTTTATCTAAGTATAATCCCGCAAAAATTTCATCCTCCAGTTGGAATTGAAGGAGTAACAAGCTATAGGTTTTCAAAAGGCGAGCAGCTCATTTCTGTTCACAGCGGCGATACTATCAGACAGCAAAGTATTAAAGAGCTGAATAAAGATAAAAGCACTACTGAAAAAACTTACTCTAAAACTTTTGTAGCTTCTTTAAAGAAGGCTAGTGTACTGAAAAAAGATGGAGAGATCATCACAAGAAATCGAAAGATTTTTTTAGATGCAATCTATCATTCTACCAATAAAAATAATGATCATGAACTGTTACACCGCTACACGCTTCCTGCTGCAAAAACTATAAAAGGAAGTTTGGCTGTGATAGCTTCAGGATCTCCTAACAGTTATTATCATTGGATGCTGGAAGTCTTACCACGTCTTGAGCTGTTAAGATTATCAGGACTTACCTACGATAGCTTATATGTACCAGAACTTCGATACCCTTTCCAAAAAGCTACTTTAGCGAGTTTGAAAATAGCAGAAGATAAACTAATTGAAGCTGATAAGCGTACTCATATTCAAGCTGATCATTTAATCATTACTTCACTGCCTACGCTAGCAATAGAGAAAGGACGAGAAGCTTATAGATCTATGGCATTACCTTCTTGGGTTGTTAGCTTTTTACGCGAACATTTTTTAGCAAGCCCTACAGAAGAAGGTAGTCAAGATCTTAAAATATATATATCTAGAGAGAAAGCTCAAAAAAGGCGCATCCTTAATGAAAAAGAGCTAATAGCCTCGCTTAAGACAAGAGGTTTTTCAGTTTTATGTCTAGAGGACCTCAAGGTTGAAGAGCAAGCAGCTCTTTTTAACCGAGCAAGCCTTATTGTAGCCCCTCATGGTGCAGGACTAACAAACTTAGTTTTTGCTCATGAAAATACTAAAGTTATTGAAATCTTTCATCCAGAATACTTGTCTGACTGCTTTTTTCATATGACTCAACTACTAAAGCAAGAGCATGATTATACTATAGCAGAGAAAGCTTTTAAGACTTCTTACCAAAAGATTTGGTATCAACTAACTGGTAAAGATCAAGTAAAAGATGTAACCGTAGATCTTAAACAGCTTTTAGAAAAAGTTGATCAAAGCATATAAAAATACTCTATCTTAAAACCTGTATCAACTGTTTTAGCTTCTGCATGGGAGTAACCATTACTAACTGTGCTTTTTTTACTGTTCACCCACTGGAAGAAAGGAATAAGAGCAATATTCCCTGTAAAAAGAGAAGGGTTACTATATGAAATAGGTGCTTCCAGCTCGGTAATTAATGTATTACCTAGTTTTAAGCTTAGCGCTCTTGTATGGTTCTTAACCCTAGGTGAAATAGCTTTTGCAAGTTGAACTTTAACCCCCATAGTAGTGTACTCGCCATAGTTAAGAGTGTAGCGAAGTCCTGCAGCTAAATAGGGGAGTTTGTAGTCTAGTTTTTGTTCCAGACTTTCGTGA
>JAACFD010000041.1 GCA_009937555.1 Chlamydiales bacterium
CTAGGGTAAATCAACTGTACCTACAACATCACTTTAATCCTTTTCCTAAAAACTTCTTAAGAGTTTCTGGAGGCTATTTTAATGTTGGCTATGGAGGGATTTGTACCGAATTTTTACATGCTCCCGTTAACTCTAACTTTGCCTGGGGAGCTGAAGCTGCTGTTTTAAAAAAGAGAAGTTACTCAGGGCTGGGTCTAAGAGATACTGTCCGAAAACTAAACCATTTTACTCCTACTTATGAAAAGTTTTTGGGGGTTCAAGCTTTTTTAGATACTTATTTAAGTATACCTCAAATCAACTCAAGGGTTAAATGTAGCTTTGGACAATTTTTAGCAAAAGATAAGGGTGTTCAACTCCTTTTCTCTAAAGATTTCTCAAGTGGTATGACAATATCAACCTGGTTAACTGTAACCAATGGAAAAGACTATATTAATGGCTCTAGATATCACGACTATGGTTTTAGTATTAGCATCCCTCTAGAAATTTTCTCTACAAAGAACCTAAAATCACAGTGGAACTACGGAATGTCTGCATGGCTTAGAGATGTTGGTTATCGCTCTTCAACAGGCTTATCACTATATGATACCGTTAGTAGAGAACAGCCCAAAAGTTAGATTAGTGTAACTAACTTCTTTTCCTCCCACTTTGCCAGGTATGTCAAAACATCGTTGGAAGACAGGTCTACTTCTTGAGCTATTTCTTCTATTGAAATTTCCTTATCTAATGTAGGGATAAGGTCCATGAGTTTTCTCATTTTCTTTTCCCTCTCTCCTTTTTTGCTTCCAAATGCAACCTCTCCTTCATCAATATAAAGGTTGTACATCGGATGTGAAAGACAAATATTTCCCGAAAAATTCTTCTTAACCATTGTCTTCCTTTCCAATTTTTCTATAAGTCTTTCTAGAAGGCTTACAGATTCTTCAAGTGATTCAGGAGAAATAATACTTAGATTATCCTTATCTGAATGGTATTCAGGGTATGGAAACCGAGACAGGCTACACATCGGAATCCCGTAGCTTTCCCAGATAGCTTCATCATTACAAATAATAGACTTAAAAGCCCCTGATCTAAAATCATGGGTTTCTTTAGCAATCTTTTTAAGCTCCAATTCTAGCTGAGAACTACTAGTTCTACTATGTTGGAGAGCAAGAGGTGTTTTAGAACCAAGCATTTCTAAAAAACATGCTTCAACAACAGGAGCATGCCTTTCTTTTTCTCTGCCTAAGTAAAATTCGGAACCAATAATTTCTTGAACAAGCAGTAACTTATAGCTAAACTTATGTTGTCGCTGCGAAAGCCTTTTAAAAAGCTCAACCCCTACTACAACACCAGCTAAGTCATCATTAGCCATACCTGGATGGTCTAAGTGAGCAACAAATGCATAAGTAACGGGAGTCTTCCCCGGAAGTTGATACTCTAAAACTTTTAAAGGTCCTTCACTTTCTTCAGTTTCTATACAAACTTCATAATCTCCTTCCTCTAGAGAGTTGTAAAAGTTCCTGCTCACACAAAATCCCCATGTCCTATCCCATGGACGGTAGCTTTGCCTAAAGTGATAAGGAATCGCATCATCATACCTATGGTCGTAGTGCAAATGCTCTTTAAGTTCTTTTAGTGAAACTTTGCCACTAAAGCTTTCTGAGAGACCAATGATTTTTAAGGGGTGGTTTACTTCAAAGATTTTCTTCCCTTTAAAGTAAATCTCTCCTTTGACTAAATCCCACTTAGGAGGGATTTCCCACCCATTAAAATTTTCATGGAACGGAAATTCTATTACTTGGAAGGGTAGGTAAGATTGTAGAACTGCAATAGCTTTGTCGTAATCAGATGATGAAAAATTTCTATTCAGAGGAAATAATTTTTGGAAAAGCGACCACATAACAAAAAGACCCTATAAAAAATTATAGGGTCATTATATAAATCGAAATATTTTTTTGGAGCTATATTTAAGCTGACGCTTTAGCTACTCTTGCTGCTAGGCGAGACTTTAAACGGCTTGTCTTGTTTGCCTTATAAAGGTTTCTCTTTGTTCCTTTGTCTAGCAAGCTATAAACCTGATCTAAAGAAGTTTTAGCTGCGTCGTGGTCGCCACTAGAAATAACTTGCTCTAGTTGTCTAATAGCTCCTCTTACTCTAGATTTAAAACTTTTATTTACTTTTCTTTGCTTTTCGCTGCGTAATATGCGCTTTTTTGCAGTGGGAAGTTTACTCTTTTTCTTCGTTTCTTCTTTGCCAGCCGCCATGTGCTTTCTTCCTGTAGTGATTTAATTTAAAAAACTTAGATTTTTTTTCTAAAATAAGCTAAATTATAGTCTCTATTGAGAATTTCGTCAAAGATAAAATCTTTATAAAAGGGATACGCCGTGATTGATAGCTTGGCCCAGGCATATTATCAAAAAAAAATTACCACACCTTTGGTTAAGCTCCCTTTCCTAAAGAACTTAAACCCTTCTTTCATCTCTTTATGCGCCTTACTTTCAGGGCTTTTAATCCCTGTTAGCTATGCTTTTGGCAAGACTTATTTTGCATTACTGTTTCTCGTCCTTTCTGGTTTCCTAGATTCGCTAGATGGAGCCCTAGCAAGAGAGCAAAAAAAAAGTTCACCAAGGGGAGCGGCTTTAGATATTTTTTGTGACCGTTGTGTTGAGGTTGCTATTGTTTTCACTTTACTTGCACATGCTCCCTCTGAGCGGGCCTTCCTCTCTCTTATTATGATGGGTACTATCTTGCTATGTATTACATCTTTTTTAGTTGTAGGTGTTTTTTCGCAAAATGACAGTTATAAAAGCTTTCACTATAGTCCCGGGTTAATGGAAAGAACAGAGGCATTTGTTTTCTTTTTTGTGATGCTACTATTCCCTTCCTTATTCACTCCTCTGGCCATCATTTTTTCCTCTCTAACCCTATTTACGGCACTTTCTCGCTTAAATCAATTTATAAGGCTCGACAGTCAAGGAACCCCAAAAAAATGAAAAAAAACATTGGTAGTAAACAAACCTTAAAAGAGTTTCTCTCAACTGAATTCCCAGATAGTTCAATGTCAACCTTTAGAAAGTGGCTAAAGAATGGTCGTATTTTTTTAGATAACCAAAATATAAGCCGCTTAGACTACGAACTAGAGAAAGGACAGCTTTTTGAAATTAGGCAAGCACAAAGATCTCTATCTGCTAATGCTAAGGTTATTCACGAAACAGAAGACTTTATTGTTATTGATAAGCCTCACGCTCTTTTATCTGTAGATAAGGATCACAGTCCAGAACTTAGTCTACACAAAATACTAAAACGCTATTTATATCCCAGAAAAGTATTTGTTGTGCACAGGCTTGATAAAGAAACGTCAGGCCTTATACTCTTTGCAAAAAAAGAAGCTTTTTTTGAAGAAGCTAAAAAACAACTTAAAGAGCGAAAGGTAAAGCGAAAGTATCTTGCTATTCTAGAGGGAAAACTATCTCCTGATCAAGGTAAGTGGGAAAATAGCCTTTACGAAGATAATAACCTTGTTATGAGGGTTGAAAAAACCCCTTCTCCTAATGGTATTACCGCGACCACTTTTTATAAGGTCTGCGCTGAAAGCCAAACACTATCCTTAGTTGAGTTTGAACTACAAACAGGAAGAAAAAACCAGATACGCGTTCAAAGTCAATTCCATAACTGTCCTATACTTGGGGATAAAAAATATGGAAGTAAGACTGCTAAAAAACAAAAACGTATGTTTTTGCATGCTTACAATTTAAGCTTCTCATATGCAGGCAAAGACTTTAGCTTTACCTCTCCTATACCAAACGTTTTTAATCAACTTATCCCGATGAAAGAAGATGCACAATAACAGAATTTGGTGGTTGTTTTTATCCTGTTTCGTGGCAGCAACTCTTTACTATGCCTCACTAACAAGCCTTGCCTTAGGTAATTTTTTCCACTTTAGTTATACAGGCAAAGCAGCTGTGAGTGATGTAAGCATTCAGCAAGAGGCCCATAACCAGTATGCTTTAACCGTTTCTTATGACTTTTATTTTAAAGGAAATCCCATAAGCAAAAAAGAAAAACTAGAGGAGAAATTCTACAGCCCGTGGTCTGCTGAAATAAAAAAAAAGAAACTTTTAACTGTAGATCAAAAAGTTTTCTTAGCTGAAAATTCTAAAGGAGAACTTAGCTCAAAACTATCTTTGTCATTTCCATTTAAGCTACTCAGCTATACCCTCGTTTTGCTCATAACAACTATTTATCTATTTTTCCTAGGAAGAAAGGTTGCTAGGTATAACAAAAACCTGCCTTAAGTTTTGTTGAGTTATTTAAAGAAAACCCCTCTACAAAGTTTTGAGCTTGGTAAATACAGTCGTTTATTGCAGCTCCATTAAAAGATGATCCTAGAGCATAAAAGTCCGGCATAAGTGTCTCCAGTTCTTTGAAAAAAACTTCTTTTTTTTCATTAAAACCAAGAAGTGGAACAGCTATAGCTTCTTCAGCATCAAAAACTTTACTTTCAAGAACTGTTAACCTTGTTTTAAGGTGCTTATTTAGTGTTTCTATACCTATTTGAGTAAGCTCGTCCCCAGAAAGGTCTTTAACATTTTGGTACTGATGGTGCCCTCCAAACATTAAGCTTAATCTCAGCAAGCCACTATCTTTCTCTTGCTCTGGAAAGACGAAACTATCAAACACACACCCTAAAAGACTAAGCTTTTCTAGAGAGGGAATTAAATATCCAAACCCTTTATAGCTCATAGGAAAATCACGTTTTTTTACTATGAGGTTAAGAAGTTTAATTGAGTTATAGTGTACATTTAGTTTACTGCTGATTTCTGGAAGTAAGTTTGCTAGATTTTTATATGGAAGTGTAGAAATAACTATATCAGCGCTATATTGATTCGCGCTTGCTGTAAGGATAAACTTACTGTTTTTTCTCTTTATAGCAACTATTTCCTCTCCTGTTTTTATTTCACCTTTAAGTTCTTCTTCTAAAGCTTCAGGTAAACACTGCATTCCCCTTCTAAATGAGAGTAAAGATGCTGAAGAAAAATATCCTTTCTTAGGAGACGTTCTTGAGCTTAAAAATTTGACTAAAGAACCTGTTTTTTTTACTCCATTAAACAGGTCTGGAAAACAGGCCTCGCAAGAAGCTTGCTCTGTCCCTCCTCCATAAATTCCTGAAAAAAAAGGGTCTACTAAACCATCTGATACACTCTTCCCCAGCCTTTGTCTAAAAAAATTGTAAATAGATATATCTTTCTCTATTTTTTTAGGGTGCAGATAGTCTTTGATCAGGTGTGTTGCCAGTTGAAATTTGAAAGGAAAGGAGAGGAAAGAATTAAAATTATAAGGAACAGGCGTAAGCTTATTTTTATAAAGAACATACCGCCTCTTAGCCGTTACATCAGAAGCTATGAGCTCTTCTTTTAGACCTAGCTTGTAGCAAAGGTCAAGAGTTGATAAGCCTTTACCTCTTGGTCTAAAACCTCTCGGACCTAGCTCAAGATTAAAACTGCTCCCTCTTTGTGTTTGAATCCAACCACCTACTCTCTGATCTTTTTCTATTATCTTTAAGTTAAGCTGCTCTCCAAAGCGCTTTTTTAAAAACCAAGCAGTACTCAATCCTGAAATACCTGCTCCCAGAATAACTACCTGTTTTCTATTCATAAAAACTCCAGATATTTGGTAAAAAGGTTTGTTGAATCTTAAATCATAAGGGTAGAATAAAAAAATGCACTCAAAAAAAACAGCCGTCCTACTAGTAAATCTTGGCTCTCCAGATTCCCCAGAACCTTTCTCTGTGTTTAAGTACCTAAATGAATTTTTAACAGACAAAAGGGTTATAGACTTCTCTTTTCTTAAGCGTCAAGCTCTAGTAAGAGGTTTAATTGTTCCCTTAAGATTCCTCAACACAACCAAAACTTATCAAGCAATTTGGAAAAAAGGGGACTTAGCCCCCTTGCTGAACTACACATTTCAGCTAAAGGAACGCTTGAGTGCAGCTCTTCCTTCTGTCTCTATTGAAGTGGCTATGAGGTATCAAGCACCATCAATTAAAAAAGCCCTAGAAAAACTTAAGCGTCAATCCCTTGATGAGATTATAGTAGTCCCTTTGTACCCTCAGTACTCTTCAGCATGTAATGGTTCTGTTACCGAAGAGGTTATGAATCAGATTAAAAACTGGGAGTACTTCCCAAAAATCAGCTTTTTAAGCTCTTTTTATGACCACCCTCTATTAATTAAAGCCTTTACTAGCCAGGTAAAAGAAATGAATATGGATAAATTTGATCATATTTTATTTTCTTTTCATGGACTCCCAGAGAGACAGGTTAAGAAAGTTTCACCAAATCACTGCTTGGTAAAGGCAAACTGCTGCTCCTCTCCATGCGACGAAAATAAGTTTTGCTACAGGTCTCACTGTGTGCAAACGGCATCTTTAATCGCTAAAGAACTTTCTTTAAGTGAAGATCAGTATACTTTATGTTTCCAGTCCCGACTAGGTAAAGAAAAGTGGCTAACACCCTATACATCAGAGATACTTAAGCAAAGAGCTAATAAAGGGGAAAACCTTCTTGTGTTTTGCCCTTCTTTTGTATGTGACTGCCTGGAAACTTCTTTTGAAATAGAGCAAGAGTATAGAGAAGAGTATCTAGAAATGGGCGGAAAAGATTTAACTCTAGTTCCTGGCTTAAACAGCTCCAAGCCTTGGGTTGAGTGTTTAAAACAAATAATTATTGAGAACTCATCTTTTGTCAAAGAAACAGCTAGCGAAAAAGAAATTCTTTTTTCTAATTAAACATCTAAAAAAGGGTGTAAGCTTTCTTGCTCCTGAAGATTGAGGTTTAAAAAGGCTTCAAAATACTCTCTATCTTTGAATGTTAGTAAAATTTTACCTTGTTTCACCTCTCTCATGGTAACTTTTTTATCTTTATAAAGAACAAAGAGAGTGGCAGCTGAAAAAAAATAGGTCGCCATGTAAAAAATGGTGTAACTTGGTAAAAAGCTAGAGCCTAAAAAAGAATCAAAAAAAAGAAAGTAAGCAACCCCGGCTAGATTTAGGGTAAAAGGTAGCACTAAACAAGCTATAGTAATAGCTAGCTTTATCCTTCTTTGTTTTTTCATGCCTTCATGTGATACCCTAAACTCTAAAGATTGCTTACTGTTTTCAGAATCAAGCATCATATTAGTATCAACCTCCATCCCAGAGAAAGGGCAAAATGCTGGAAAGCTAACTGGTAAAAAAGCATCAATAATGCAAGAGCTTCCTGTTGGAGGAGGTAGGGCTAAATCAATACTTCCTGTTTTTACCGCTCTTTCACTAGAATTGTTTAAAAGTAGAGTTAGAGCATAAGCATAATGATCAGCCCAAAATCTTGAAAACTCCGGAGGAACTTTAAAGATAAAACAATTGTCGTGAAGCTCGCAATCTGCTGCTTCACTCTCTTTACCATGAACATCAAAATTATAACGATAAACAACAAAGTCTAAGCCAGGAACATGACCATTTAAATTAATACAAAGTTCTAATATCTTCTCGTCAAATTCAAAAGGAGAAGAGTGACTAATAGAAGTCCAAGGTATAAAAATCTCAGTTTTAATACTTTTAAACAAGAAGCCTGATGCTAAGAAGTACACTCCTTCATTTCTCCTTTTCTGCCTACTGTAAAGTAATAAAGCTGTGGAAGTGAAAAGCAGAAGGAAAGTGAAAACAAAGGCAAAAAAGCTTACTTTAAAATAGAGTATCAGAGATAATAAAAAGCTAGCAATTAAAAGGCTCGTGACGAAAAAAAACTTGTTTTGCTCTTTTTTTTTACTAAACAAAAAGTAAGTCTTTGGATTTGCTTTCATATCAAGGTCCATACAGTTGTAGTATCTTTGATTATAATATAAATTTGGTAAGGTTTATGGATACAGTAAAAGCTTCTAGCATTGAAAATACCCGCCCTAACTCTCCCGTTATTATAATCGCCGGCTTTCTAATTTGTGCTGCAGCTATCCTGTATTTACAGGCTTACCTTCCGCCAGAAAAAAGCTGGACCTATAGCTGCCTTATACTTATCTTTGGAATTATTACATCCATCTCGTTTATAATGACTAAAGGAAAAAGTTCCTTACCCGAAAGGGTTACTTCTCAAGGTGATCAGTCTCCGTTTCTTCCTGAAGCAGACCTACCAGACTCAGAATCTTTGATAATTAATCAAAAAGACTTGCAATCACTAGTGGAAAACTTAAAGCAGGAGCTTCATGAAAAAGAAACCTTAACAGGCGACTTACAGGCTAAAGTTGAGAAAAAAAACCACGAACTAGAAAGACGTTTCCAGCAACTACAAAGCGTTGATTCACAGGTTAAAGATCTAAAAAAAGAACTTGAAGATACTAAGTCTCAGTTGTCATTACAAGAAAAACAAAACCAGCAAGAGCACTCTAGAAAAGACTCTCTTCTCGAAGAGTACAAGACAACCATTGCTCAGCAGCGGGAAATCATCGAAAAAAAGCAAAACTATAACAGCAAACTAGAAGCTAAAGTTAGTGACCTTTCTTATGAAATAAAAGCTCTACTGCAACTAGAAGATTACCAGCACAATGACCTTCAGGAAAAGCCAAACCTTCCTCAAACTTCATTACCTAACTCTGAATTTGACCACTATAATATCAACAACCTTTATGAAACGATACAAGACGGAACAAAAGACCAAAGTAGTAATTTTGATGCATTCTCTCTTTTAGATAAATACGTGTCTTTAGCACAAAAATTTAAACCTTCAGAAACCTTTCACGGAAACTCTAACTCTTTGTCTGCTAATCGATTCCATTTAGACTTAAGGCATTTGTATGATATTTTAGAAGGTGAAGAGCAGTTTATTCTATTTGTCTACTCTTTTTTTGAACAGAAGATCATTTTCACAAACAAACGTGTAAAACAAGTCCTTTCTTTTTCTCCAGATAGCTTTTGTCACAACTTTAAAGAATTAATTCAAAAAGGAAGAGAAGAGTGGGAAGCCGCTGTTAGCCAGGAGGATACTCTCAACAAAGAGGGGTTACGTTTAATTATTAAGTCTCAGACACAAGAGGACACTCTTTTTCATTGCTACCTACAAAAAATTCCTAAAGGAATCTTTAACTCCTTTGCTCTAGGCCTGCTTATCCCTGCTTAAGCTGTAATTTTTTTAATTTTCTGGCTTTTTTTTTTCGCTTACCTTACACTTAGGCTTTTATAATTAATCTCGAGAAATTAATTTCTAAAAACTAGTACCCTATACTTGCCTTAAGCATGTTTCAATAAGGTTACTAGAATTAAATTAAGCTTAGTTTATAACTTTTCTTCTTACAATATTCAAGGGTTCTATGGCCGACTCAAAACCAAATCCCAGCAATAAGTTCAGTCAACAACTTCAGCAAAAAGTAGAGGAGCTAGTAGCTATTGCCAAAGAGCAAGGCTGCATTACATACGAAGAGATAAATGAAACTCTTCCTATGTCTCTTGATTCTGCAGATCAACTTGATCAAGTGCTAATTTTCCTTTCTGGTATGGATATTCAAATTCTCAATCAGTCAGAAGTTGATAGACAGAAAGAACGAAAAAAAGAAGCTAAAGAACTTGAAGGCTTACCCAAACGTTCTGAAGGTTCTCCTGATGATCCTGTTAGAATGTACCTAAAGGAAATGGGCTCTGTACCTCTTTTATCTAGGGAAGAAGAAGTTGAAATATCTAAGAGAATTGAGAAAGCTCAAAATCACATAGAAAAAATTATCCTTCGCTTCCGATACTCAACTAAAGAAGCGATCTCGATCGCGCTATTTGTCCTAAACGGCAAAGAGCGCTTTGATAAAATTATCTCCGAAAAAGAAGTCTTAGACAAGAATAAATATATAGCTCAGTTAGAGCGTCTATGTGACCTTTTAAGAAATGAAGACGACCTCCTTCAAAAACTCTTAGAGGACTTTCATGCTCCTAATTTAAGCAAAAGTAAACAGCTTGAACTAAGCGAGCAAATTGAAAAGTGCCGTATTAGAACACAAGCCTATTTAAGACGCTTTCTTTTAAAACACAATATTATAGAAGATTTTGGTGAGGTAATACTAAGAGCCTATCAAAGATTCCAGCAGCTTGAAAAAGAAATCAAAGACCTTTCCCCAAGAGCTGAAAGAAATAAGTACGCAATGGCAAGGCTTGAGGCAGCAAAGCGCAAGCTAGAGAAAAAAGAAGTTTCCTCAGGTAGAGACCTTTCTGAGTTTAAGAAAGATGTAAAAATGCTCTACCGCTGGATGGATAAAAGTTTAGAGGCTAAGCGTGAGATGGTAGAGTCCAATCTAAGATTGGTTATCTCCATTGCTAAAAAATACACCAATAGAGGCCTTTCTTTCTTAGACTTAATCCAAGAGGGAAATATGGGCTTAATGAAAGCTGTAGAAAAGTTTGAGTACCGTAGAGGTTATAAGTTTTCTACCTATGCAACCTGGTGGATCAGACAAGCTGTTACCCGTGCTATCGCAGACCAAGCAAGAACTATTCGAATTCCAGTTCACATGATTGAAACTATTAACAAAGTTCTTAGGGGCGCTAAAAAGTTAATGGTTGAGACAGGTAAAGAGCCTACGCCAGAAGAGCTTGCTGAAGAACTAGGCATGACAGCAGAAAGAGTAAGAGAAATCTACAAAATTGCTCAACACCCCATTTCTCTACAAGCCGAGGTTGGTGATGGAGGAGAAAGCCAGTTTGGAGACTTCCTAGAAGATACAGGAGCTGAATCTCCTGCTGAAGCTACCGGTTACTCTATTTTAAAAGACAAAATTAATGATGTCTTACAAACACTCACAGAAAGAGAAAGGACTGTACTTATTCAACGTTTTGGCTTACTTGATGGAAAGCCTAAAACTCTTGAAGAAGTTGGCCTAGAATTTAATGTTACTAGAGAGCGTATAAGACAAATTGAGGCAAAAGCCTTAAGGAAAATGCGTCACCCAACACGATCTAAACAATTAAAAGCATTTCTAGATTTACTTGAAGCTGAATAAGCTATATGAAAACTTCTAAAAATCCTTCTGGTTTTTTAGACCCTGAGGTCTTAAGCCACACTATTAAACCAGGAGGACTACTTAGTCAAAACCTACCCTATTTTGAAGAGAGAGCTTCTCAGGTAAAG
>JAACFD010000270.1 GCA_009937555.1 Chlamydiales bacterium
ATGATTTTGTAGAGAAAGCTACCTTTCTTTAGGTGTTTATGCTGTCCTACTACTTCGTTTAAAGAATGAGGTCTTAACTTTTCTGCAAGGGGAGTAGCATGTGACATTTTATGACTTAAGAGCTTCCACTAAGAGGTTAAGGGAGTTGGCATCTGCTACTATCATTTCATCATCTCTAAGCGCAACATATTGATCGGGGTATACTAGGTGGGCTTGCGCTAGTTTTAATTCAGGGTTTCTTTCTTTTTGCGTGTGGATTTTATTGTCTGACCCTAAGTATCTTACGCTTATTTCTTGCATGCGCTCATCGTTATAAGGCTCGAGCTTAAGCGCAAAGAATATAGTACCCAGTGTATCACCTTTTTGAACGTGGCGGATATTAGGAAGGGTGTTATCAACGCAAGAAGCAATTTTTTCTAATAAGACGATTCCTGCTTCAAAAGAAAAATCCTTGTCTTCATCTTTCTTAGCTTCTTTAGTTATTAAGTTGACACTTAGGTTGTTAAACGAAATTAGCATAGCTTTTGCTCCCTATAGTTGTCTATTAAAGGCTTTAATTTTAACAAAGGTCTCTTTAAAAACAAAGGGGTGAAAACAGCAAAGGGAATTAGAAATGAAAATTTTTAAAATGGCAGTAAAAGCCCCTACATTTAGATTTGATGATAGCAAAATAAGCTCTATGAGCAGGGAAGAGCATCGTAGACATATTGCAGATTCTGCTTCATATGAGTTTGTACTAGATTTTGCTTTGTCAATCCTTCATGGCAATTATCCTCAAGATACCAAAAGAAGATGCTTTAGCTGTAGTAGAAGGATACTTTCAGAGATAAAAAAATGTAAATGTCGCTATTATTTTTGCTTAAGATGCAGTTTCCCTGAAAAGCACGACTGTCTATACCCTGCTGAAGGCAAGGTATAGAAACTTCATTAGTTAAAAACAGCTTGATAAGACCTCTTCTTGGCTAAGGGGGTTATTATTTTCTACTCTCTTATCAAAGATTAAAGAGCCTTCTTTTAGAGCTATAACCCTATTTGCGCACTGACTTACGTGTTTGAGGTTGTGAGTGGTCATAACAACTGTGATCCCTTCTTTTTTTGCCTGCTCTAGTGTCAGCTTAATAAGCCTATCAGCTATTTTAGGATCAAGAGCACTAGTATGTTCATCTAAAAGTAAAAGTCTTGGTTTTTTTAAAAAGCAGAGCGCTAGTGCTAGCGTTTGCTTTTCACCTCCAGATAACTTGTTTACTGTTTTATCAAGCATAGAAGAGAGTCTAGGGTTAAACGCTAAGAGAAAGCCTTTAAGTTCATTTTTACTTATTGTGCCTGCTTTTGTTGCAAGCAGGCAGTTCTCATAGACAGTAAGCTCTGTAAAGAGGTTACTAGACAGCTCTTGTCTTAAGATGGCAATGTCTTGTGATAGCTTGTTATAACTTAACTTACTGTAACTTTTCTTATTAAAATAAAGCTTTCCTTCTGAAGCTTCAAGTTCTTTAGACAAGAGCTTAATTAGTGAACTTTTACCTGAACCATTATGGCCAAGTATTACAAGAAACTCTCCTTGATCTATTTCTAGAGATAGCTGCTTTATAATTATTTTCTCTAGATATGGGAGTTGGTATGTTATTTTATCAAGAGTGATTAGTGCGCTCATATTGCTAGCTCCATTTGTTTATTATCTTTAGTAGAAAGTAGGAATACAACAAGAGATATACCCACAAATAGTTTAAGAGTGTTGGGGTTGAAATTAAAACGAAGAAACAGTTGTACAAAGAAGAAGTAGATAAAAATTCCAGAGAAAGCCATAAGAAGGTCCAAAAGAATACTCTTCTTTTCGTTATTAAAAATAAAATGCTTAAGCTGCATCCCTAAAATCAAAGCAGCAATGCCTATTAAAGCAAAACCAAAGCCCATGTTGATATCAGCATAGGCATTGATTTGTGTAAATAATACACCGCAGTAAGCTGCTACAAGGTTGCTGCAAGCTAACCCTAAACTTCGTATGAGTTCAGGTTTCTTTCCTAATCTATTTAATAGGGGAGCATTATTCCCGAAAGCTCTAAATAGCAAGCCTACCTTTGAGTTCAAAAGTAGTAAGCTAGTTAAAAGAAGAAACACAAGCTGTCCTGATATAAATATAAGGCTGACATTGTTCTCAGAGTAATTAGGTAGGTAGTTTTGTAGCATAGACAAAGGAGTCTCAGTATTTAAGAGACTTAAATTGGGTCTTCCCATAATAAACAGATTTACTGATGACAAGATAAATATCATAAGCACTCCAGTAATGAGGGGGCTTACTTTATTCTCTTTTTGTATTAGCGCTACAATAAGACCTATAAGTGCACCAGCTAATAAGGCTACAGCTATTGATATTAAGCAATTTTGCCCATAGCTTACTAAAGAAGCAAAGCAAGCAGCTCCTGTTACAAAGCTGCCTTCAATACTTAAATCTGGTATTTTTAATGTGCTAAATGAAATGTATAAAGCTAACACTAAAGGAAAAAATAAAAGGCTTTGTTCAAGTACCTGTAAGAGAAAGTTAAACATTTGTAACCTCTCTTTTTTTATTGATAGGGACATACTCTAGGCCAAGATCTTTAGATAGTTTATTAACCATCTCTAGCTTGATAGCAAATTCTTCACATGACACTTCATTTACAAATAGCTTGTAGTTTTCAATAGCTATATTTTGTTTAGCTTGCCTGCTGTTGCCTTCAAGGATATTTTTGGCTAATTTT
>JAACFD010000042.1 GCA_009937555.1 Chlamydiales bacterium
ACTATTGACAATAAAATATTTATTTGATATTATCATCAGCAATGGGGATGAGAAAACTTACTTCATTAAGACAAGGGGACAATTGTTATATGGAAAGTAAACATCCACTACTTGAAGCATTTGCTAATGTAGTTAAATCACTAGGTATTTCTGAACCAAAATTAGAAAAACGTGCTAGCAATGAAAAGTATAGCGACCCACTAGAAGAACTTAAAGTCACACTAGATTACTTTAAGAACAGCCTATCCGAACTCAATTCTGCGAAAAATTCTTTAGCTACCAAAACAGGCAAAAACTTTGATGAGCCTCAAGGTGAAATAGAGAGCACAAAAGAAAGAAAAGAAGCACTAGCTCTATTTCAAAAAGAACTCAAAAGCTGGGAAGGTGAGCTTGTTGAGCTTATGAAAAACAATCCTGAAATAGCAACTGCATTTGACAAAGCAGACCTTACTAACGCTGCTAAAACAAAGAAGAAGAAGGTACGCAAAAAGCGCTCTTCAGGAAAAAATAAATGGCTGTCAGCCTAAAAAAGTCAATAAGGGGAAAACATGTCAGAACCTATCGAAAGCTCCGGCTTAAGTGAATCTCAATTTACCGCTAAAATTTCAGGTGGTGTTGACTGGGCAAATACTGATACAGGACTTATGCAGGCCCTGGAAGAAATGGGACAGTTACTTAGAGATATTGTAGGTACTCATAGAGAGTTGGGGGCGCATGCTGCAGCAATAGCAGCAGACATGGCTGAGGCAAGACAAGTAATTGCTGATGAGAAAGCAACTAAAGTAACCAATGTTGGCGGTCAATCAGGCTCAGCATTAACCAGGCTACAAGTAAGGGGCCAAGAGTTAGCAGCAGAAAGAGAGAGACTCGACTCTAGAGACTCTACAGTCAAATCAGGACAAGATGTTTTCACTGGGATTGGAAAAACACAAGGTTCAGAAGCAGCTCAGCAAGCTATTAGCTTAATCCAAAAAGGAATAGATATATTGGATCAAATGCGTTCAATAGCGGCTAGAAGGTAAAAAGTTTATTATTAAATTAAGAGGTTTTAGAGGAGGCTTTGATGAAGCACGACGAAATTAGCGAAGCACTAGGTTTTAACCTAATGGATTCACTACCTGAAAATCTACAGAACTTAGAATTCATTGATCAAATTGTTACCCAAGTAGCAAGTAAAGATCCTGTAGCAGATGTAAAAGAGAGTACTGGAGTTTCCCAAGATCAACTAGAGGCACTATATAATATTGCATACAATTTCTATGAAAGAGGCTTATATGAAAAAGCATTTGATATATTCAAAATGTTAGTCATCTTCGATCAATCAAGCTACAAGTTTAATTTTGGATCAGCAGCCTGTCTACAGATGATGGGAGAGTATTTAAGAGCTATACAGGTATATTTTGGCTGTGCTCTATTAGACGAAGACTCCCCTAACCCTTACTTTTATGCTCTTGAGTGTTCATTAAAAATGCACAGCTCTGAAAACGCTATTTTTTGTGCCCAAAAATGTATCGAGCGCTCCAAAGGCAAGAAAGAATATGACAATATTAGAAAACAGTCTGAGGCGATATTAAAAACACTACAAGAGCCTAAAAAACCTAAGAAAAAAAAGAAAAGTAAAAAAGCAAAGAAGAAGGGTTAAATTATGACTGATGGAATTGGAGGCTCTTCTTCTGGAGGCATACCTATTGATGGGCCAGGAGGAGACATTACAGGTCCTGGAGGCGACTCTAGTGCGGTAGGAGGAATATCCTCTACCGGCATGGTAACCACTGATACCATGTCAGATGCAGAGCGTATTGCAGCTTTAGAGGAATTTGCAGCGAAGCTTTCAAATATCATGGGCAGACCCTCTCTAGAAGAACCTGACCCTATGAATGCTGAAACAGCAGAACTCTTAAAAGATCTACTTCGTATCATCATTTCATTAGTTGACAACCTAAAAGTCACTAACATGGACACTAAAACCATTATTGCAAAGTTTGAAGAAAAGCTCAATGAGCTGATGGCTGCAAATATGGAAAAGCAAGCTGATGAAACCAAAGCAAAAATGAAAAAAGCAGAGACCATGAAATGGGTAAACCTAGCAATAGGGATTGCCGTCTTACTTGTCTCTTGTGTACTTTGTCCTGGACCTGGTGCTGTTGCAGCCTGCTTGATTATTGGCGGTGCGATGTTAGCTTGTAACCACATGGGCGTTTTTGAACCTGGTGGTCCTTTTGATGATTTTTGTGAAAAGTGTTTTGGAGACGGAGCTTTTGGTGAAACCATGAAAACTCTACTAAGAGTTTTAATCATTATTATCGCAGTTGTTGCTACTAAGAAAGCATGTGGTCCTGGAACTATGTCTAATATGTTGGCTGCAGGGCAAGGTATGAGCGTCATGGCTTCAACAGGAGTCGTTACCACAGCCACAATGCAAATTTGTGAAGCTGCAGGAAAAGATGAAGAAGAATCTCAAAAAATTGCCATGATTGTCAATATCGTCGTTACTGTTTTATTAATGCTAGCGATGTTTGCAGGAGCGGCAAAAGGTGGCGGTGGCGCTGCAACAGGATCAGCAGCAAAAGGTGGCGGCGGTGCTGCTCAAGGTGGCGGTAGTGCTGCTCAAGGCTCTTCAGGAACGGCAGCTACAGGCACGCAAGCTACAGGAACCTCAGCAACAACAGCAACAAAAACTACTACTTCTACTATGCAAAATAGTCTAGCTAGAGCTATGAAAGAAACAGCTGATAAGATGAGAAACACGATGACAAGTGTCCAGGAAATGACAGGTCTTCTTAAAGCTTTAATGATG
Source organism: Chlamydiales bacterium (assembly GCA_009937555.1). Classification (GTDB taxonomy): domain Bacteria; phylum Chlamydiota; class Chlamydiia; order Chlamydiales; family JAACFD01; genus JAACFD01. Next base: position 2,798 of record JAACFD010000042.1, read on the forward strand.
GCAAGCTTAGCTATGTCTACAGCTGGAAGTATTGCTACTGCCGTGGTTGAAAAGCAAATGGCAGATATCGAGAAAGATCTTGGTAAGCTAGAAGCTGATGAAGCACTTATTCAATCTCTTAAAGAGTTACTAGCTAGCTTAATGGAAGACTTTGCTAATGCTATTGAAGAGGGCACTAACAGCAGGAAGAACCTAATGGATGCAGTTCAAGCAATTATAGATACTGAAAATGCAGCTAAAGTACATCGCCCTGCCTAGGATAAAATAATAACATAAAATCAATATCAAGGAGATAATCGTATGTCAGATTCAAGTATTGGAGGTTCAGGCTCATTACCACCACCACCTCTTCCTGGAGCATCGGGAACTGGCTCTACAGGTGGCGCCTCATCAACCCCTCCACCTATCCCATCTGGTAGCGGAAGCTCCACTATTACAATTGCCTCAGGATCAGGAGGTGTTGCTCTTTCTCTTGGATCACCATCAGGAACTCCTCCTGTAATACCAACTGGGAGTACTGCTTCCACTTCTATTGCAAGTATTTCCTTTAAACCCGATGCCTCTCAAACCCTAATAGCTGCTCTTTTATCAGATTTATTAAAGATCCTAGAAGAGCTAAAGCAAGCTGAAATCCATGCTAAAGGAATTACTGATGTAAGTGGAATGAAACTAGCCGAATCAAAAGCTGATGTAGCTATAGAGCTGGCTGCTGTTAGAGCTGCTAAGCAATTAACTAACATGGCTTCTTCTATCGCACAAGCAGGGGTTGGTGCTGTTGCTATGGGAGCAACAGCAAGAGTAGGGAGCAACACAAATCAAGGCCCTACAGATGGCAATAAAACGGCAACAGTTAGCAAGCCTGGTGTAAAAACTGGGGAGGCAGGCGAAACAACAAATCCACAGCAGCCTGGGGGAGCGGGTAGTGAAACTGTTGATGTAACTAAACAAACAGGAAAAAGCAGGGCAGGAACAGTTGAAGCTTCAGGTGAGAGCACTGTTGCGAATAGAGAAGCAACAGTCTCCACAAAACCTGTCGAAGGAAGCGGAGGAGAACAGCTACAAGGAGCCGGTGTGAAGCCCCCTCCTAGTAGTGATAGCGGAAAAACTCAAGCAGGCTCGAAAGAGGCTGTTAGCGAAACAAGGAGACCTGAAGCTGATACAGTTGATAGTAGAAGTGGAGAAGTCACAACGAAAGCTAATAGCAAGGTTGAGGGAGGCACTGGCGAGTCTGTTGATGGAGATAAAAAGCAAACGACTCCTGCAAAAGGCAGTGACCCAGCTACAACAGAAAAACTTGGTGGAGAAAGTGGCGTAGCTGATAGACAGTCGCAGCTTGACCAAGAAAAAGCACTAAGTGAGATAAGAAATATTCAGCAGTGTGCTGACATTGGAAAGCAGGCGATTACAGCTGTTGCCGAAGGGATACACTCTCAGTGGGAACATGAAGAAGGTAGACTGCAGGCTATCCAAGAAATGGTGTCTTCACTTCAGTCTATTAATAGCTCTGTTGGAGAAGACTTCAAAAGTGCTATTAAATCTGCAAGCGATGATATGGATCGAATTCTTGCTTTTATTGAAAAGCTTTCATCAGAGCAGACTCAAAATACATCACGAGCTATTATTCAAAACTCTCAAGCATAATTAAGCTAAAAATAATCAATGACTAGCATGCCTTTTTGTAATTAAGGGCATGCTAGTATCTTTATCTATTCTTAACTTCATTCAATTACAACAGCTAGCTTTCTTTAAACAAAGAGAAAGAATACGGCAAAGAGATTTACAATTTAAGGGTATTTACCTAATATTAAGTTAAGAAAGTTTTTACCATAAGGCTTAAGTATGAAGTTAGATAGTTACATCAACAGCTTATCCTCTTCTATTGAAATAGACTCCCCTCCTTTAGAGGAAGGTTCTTACTCTATTCATTTTGAAGATGATATATCTGTTTCTATCAAAGCTTTTGGCGAAGAAGGCTACGCATTTCACGCTGTTATTGCAGCTCTTAATGAAGAAGAGCTAGATGAGGCGCTACTGGAAACATTACTGCAGGGCAACTTGTTTGGTCAGTTAACAGGAGGAGCAACCCTTTGCCTATCACCTGAAAATGGAGAACTTTGTCTAAAAAAAGAACGTCACAAAGCTTTAAACGAAAAAGAATTCATAGAAGACTTTGAAGACTTTGTAAACTATATCGACTTTTGGAAAGAAGAAATCCCCCAGCAGCTGAAAAAAAATAATGAAAAAGGTTTACTATAGCCACAACCTACAAAATGCAAGGTAATACATGACAGTTAAACTGGTAAGTATCAGTGACTCAGAAAAAGATCTTTCTCTTTCAAAAGAAGAGCAAGCCTATTTCATAGGCAGAGACCCAGAACAAAGTCAGCTGCTAATTGCAGATCCAAAAGTATCTAGAAAGCACGCTCAAATCACTTACTCTTCAAGTGGCTTTTCTATTCGAAACCTCAGTCAAACTAACCCTATATTTGTTAATGATGAGGCAATAGAAGAAGACTATAGCCTGAAGCAAGGAGATAAAATAAAGATTGGAGATAGTGTTTTTCACTTCTTTGATGAAGAAGCCGCTTCTTCAAGTCCTATTCAGCAATCAGAAAATGATGATGATGAAAATCCTTATGAGACTATCTTTGAAGAGTTTTCTGATTTTGGTGATGATACAGATATTAACTTTACTGAATCTCAACGTTTTCTCTTAAAAGTACTTACAGGACCAAATACGGGAGCTGAGTTTCCTTTAGAAGAAGGTAAGACCTATACTATAGGTACAGACACTCACGAATGTGACGTTATTTTTCATGACTTAAGTGTCTCTAGAAAACATGCCACTCTTAGCCTTAGTGAAGATGGTACTATTACAGTGACAGATCTAGATAGTCGAAACGGGATATTAGTTGATGGACAGAACATTCAGGGAAGTAAAGAAGTTAAAAGTAATGAGCTAATCTCTCTTGGCACCTCTACTTTTACTGTATTGGACTATGAAAATAATTCTGAGACAATTATTTCCCCACAAATACCAAATGACCAAGCGATTGCAGTAGAAGAAAAAGAAGTTTCCTTAGAGGAGATTAACCAAAAACAGGAAGAAAAAGTCTCTTCAGAAATAGAAGATGAAACTGCAGATGAAGATAACAATGAAGAAGTCAAAGAGCCTGAAGAAACTCCCCCTACACCAACTAAAAAAAGCTGGGTCCCTGTTACCCTTATAGTAGGTGCTTTACTTTTTTTTACGGTATTAAATATTGGCATCTCTCTTTTTAAAACAGAGGAAGTAAGCGCAAAGAAAATAGACGAACAAGAAGAGATTCGTAAAGCTCTAGTTCACTTTGAAAAAGTTGAGTTCTCCTATCGAAAAAATAGTGGTGAACTTTTTCTACAAGGACACGTACTAGATTCTGTAGAAAAAAACCAGCTGCTATATCAACTTCAAGCACTTAAGTATATATCCTCTATTGAAGACTATATTATTATCGATGAGCTCATTGCAAAAGAGCACAATGAAATCTTTTCCAAAAGAGCTGAATGGAAAGGCATCACCATTCAAACACCAAAACCTGGTAGATTTATTATCACAGGGTACCTAGAAACTGCAGCACAAGCTGAAGCTCTTGCTGAGTATATTAACCGCCATTTTGATTTTGTGGACTTACTAGAAAATCGAGTAGCTGTAGAAGATTTAGTCATTCTCTCAGTGGACAATAAGTTTTTAGAGAAATTCCCCAACTTTAAAGATGTGAGAGCATCTCTTGTTAATGGAGAGTTAAAGCTAGAGGGTATGATTAAAGCCAAAGATAAAAGAGTTTTTGACCATATCATGGATGAAATCAAAGAACTCAGAGGTATTAGAAAAATCAATAATTATGTTGTTGAAGTGCAAGAAAGTGAAACAGTTATTGATATTAGTAGAAAATACAATGTCACAGGCTACTCTCAACATGATAACATCAGCATCAATGTAATTGTTAATGGCCGAATTGTATCTAGAGGAGACCAATTAGAAGGCATGACAATCACTAGCATCCTACCACATACGATTTTACTCGAAAAAGATGGATTAAAATATAAAATTGACTATAAAAAGTGATCAAGTTACAATATTATTAAGAAGGGTATCTTGACGTTTCACAACTAATCACTTAATTAGAGCTACTTAGTTAAAGAAATGTTAAATTTACCAAATTTTTAAGATAAGGAAGACCTATGTTCGATTTAGACGGAAAAAGTGGTGATAAAGAGGGCCCTAAAAAGCCTGGAGACTTCTTATTCGATATCGAAGAAGAAATCAAAAAAGACCCTGAGAAACTAAAAGAGCTTAATGAAAAAGTTGCTGGAAAGCTACAGAAGTATAAAACCATTTTGAATGATGGGGTTAAACCCGAAGATGGCTCTTACCTAAAAGCCTTAATTGAAGGCTACACCGCAATGGCAAAAATATTAGCTGCGGTAAGCATGAAAATTACTAAAAAAGACGCTTAGTACCTTAGTATATTAAGCAACAATCAAAGAGCTAGTAGAGGAGGTTTACTATGAGCTTTGAGTTTGATTCAGCATCTTTTGATTTTGATCCGTTAAGTACATGGGTTAATGATACCCAGTCAGATTTAAATGATGCTATTGACTCCCTGAGTGGCAGTGCTTTTGATGTAGGTACTATGCTTGACGCTCAAACGAAGATGAATTCGTTCCAGCAAGCAGTACAGTTCACAACTGACATGGCAGCAGGTTTACACACTGCATCTATGTCTGTAGCTAGGAACGCCAAAGGGTAAATGATTTTTTTACTAGTTTTAACCAGTAGGACTTCAATAAGTTATACGAAGTTTCTACTTGTTATTTAAGAATTTAGTTATTATGATATTCGGAGTAAATTATGGCAACAAAGGAAGAAATATTAGACATTGCTAAAGAAGACTTTGCTTTATTTATTGAGCTAGGATTCGTCGCAGTGAAATACGGGAGTGAGCAAATCTGTGCTTCACTATTTACAGCGGCACAAGCAATTGATCAAGAACACTCAGCTCCTTTAATGGGCCATGCTTACATAGCCTTAAATAAGATGGAGTTAGATAAGGCAAAAACAATCTACAAAAAAGTGCTTGATAAAGAGAAAGATAACAGAATGGCCAAAATGTTTTTAGGTATCTGCCATGTGCTAGATAAGAAAAACGTTGATGAAGGCGAAAAAATGATCCAAGAAGCACTAGATGGAGCAGAAGACCCTTCGGTTACAAACCTAGGTGAAACCTCTTTAGATTGGATAAAAAAAGAATTTAAAGGCGATAAGGGGATGTTTGGCGCTTAATTTTTTAAAAGTTAAGCCATACGTTAATAGTACTTTGCCAACTTCCTCCTCATTTCTCGTCTTTATACAACCGAAGGCATAGTTAATATGACAGACTTACCTGGTGTTCCCCCTCAACCTGGGGAATCCCCTATCAATCCTAATACCGATTTTCACACGACTGGTGGCGACCAAGGTATCAGTAGTGATCCTACTATTGATACAAGCACTATAAAAGAAGCTGATATCCAAGAGTTTCAAGGTGCTATGAATGATACAGCTGTTCAGTCACCTGTAAATGAAGCCCAAGTCAACAATGTGATGGATCTTAGCCGCACAACATCCACACAGGCTGGTGGCCCTCCTCAAGATATTGATGCTAGTTTTCAAAGTATTCAAAGCAATTTCGATCAGGTAAAAACTCACCTTGATTTCTTTGAGAAAAATAGCCAACTAAGCATTCCTCCAGACAAGGATCGTAGTGTTAAAGGATCTATTAGAGATTTTTCTGAAACTTTTAATAGCATAGGTAAAGATCTTGAAGGAGGACCTGAACTTTCATCTCCCCCATCAATTGGCAGTCCATTAAAAGACTTCTTAGGTTATTTCACTGGAGCTCAAGATAAAATGAATGAGCTAACCAGCACATTAAATAACCAAAAAGGTGAAATGAGCACAACAGACTTATTGAAAGTTCAGCACAAAATGAATAAAATGCAGCAGCAAGTTGAATTCTCTACTACTACTATCAATAAGCTGGTAGAGTTCCTCAAACAAATGCAAAACATACAGCTATAGCAAATTTTACTGCCTACTTCAAATTAAGGGAGGCTATTTATGCTCGGTGACGACTTTGATAAGGTCCTTGACAGCCTGGAAGATGTTCAATTAACAACTGTTAATGGACGTATAACTGAAGTAGTTGGGACACTCATTAAAGCTGTTGTCCCTCAAGTTAAAATTGGTGAAGTTTGCTTAATCAAGCGAAATAATGAAGATCCCCTACGTACTGTTGTAGCTGGTTTTACAAGAGATGAAGTACTACTCTCACCTCTTGGAGAACTAAAAGGCATAGGTCCTTCTTCAGAAGTTATTCCTACCCGATTACCTCTCAGTATTAACGTTGGCCCTGGGCTTTTAGGCCGTGTATTAAATGGTCTTGGCGAACCATTAGATGAAGATGTAATGGGTCCTCTAGAAACTACTGAAACCTATCCTGTTGTACAACCCCCTCCTGACCCTTTTAAAAGACAAAGAATTGAGGAGCCATTATGCGTGGGTATTCGCAGTATGGATGGTGTACTGACTGTAGGTAAAGGACAAAGAGTAGGTATCTTTGCCGCAGCTGGTGGAGGTAAATCAACTCTACTAGGGATGATTGCTAGAAACGCGATTGTTGATGTTAATGTTATTGCACTTATCGGGGAAAGAGGACGCGAACTTAGGGATTTTATTGAAGAGTCCCTTGGTGAAGAAGGAATGAAACGATCTGTTTTAGTTATTTCTACCTCTGATCAGTCATCTGAGTTAAGACTAAATGCAGCTTATGTAGGTACTGCTATTGCAGAGTACTTTAGAGATCAAGGTAAATCTGTTATCTTGATGATGGATTCTGTCACTCGTTTTGCTAGAGCAGTAAGGGAAATTGGCCTTGCTGCAGGAGAACCTCCTGCTAGGGCTGGTTATACACCGTCAGTTTTCTCTACCCTGCCAAAACTTTTAGAAAGAGCTGGTAACAGTCATAATGGTTCTATTACCGCATTTTACACTGTACTAGTAGCAGGTGATGACATGAACGAGCCTGTTGCTGACGAGGTACGCTCTATCTTAGATGGTCACATTATCCTTTCTGCAGAACTCGCTAGAGCCTATCACTACCCAGCTATTGATGTACTTAAATCTGCCAGCCGGGTGCTAACAGCTATCACAACAGAAGAGCATCAAAAATTTATAGGTTTATGCCGAGAAGTTTTAGCTAACTACAAGAAAAACGAAATGCTCATCAAAATTGGTGAATATAAACGTGGCGCCGATAAAGCTGGAGACTTTGCTCTAGATAACATTGAGAAAGTAAACAACTTCTTAAAGCAGCGAACAGAAGAGAAAACTACTTTCGAACAAACTGTAGAGCAGCTTAAGAACATATTTGGTTAATAGCTATGTCAGATGAAGAATATCCTTTAGAACAAATATTAGGCATCAAGAAAAAACGTGTTGAGGAAGCTGAGAAAGAGCTTCAAAGACGTAAAGATGCTTTAGCAAAAGAAGAAGAGAATCTAAAAAAAGCAGAGGAAGCTAGGGACAAAGTAAAACAACACCATAGTGATAAATTACAGCAGATGAGAGATGCCTTAGATGAAGGCACTACTAGTGACGAAATTATTGGTATGAAAAACTACCTAAATGTTGTGGATGAGCAACTTGTTGGAGAAAACAAGAAAGTTTCCGAACAGGAAAAAGTTGTTGAAGCGAAGAAAAAAGAAGTAGAAGAAGGGAAAGAGCTAGTCAAAGAGAAGGAAAAAGAAGTAGATAAGATTAACATGCATAAGGATCACTGGACTACAGAAAAGAAAAAAGAGCTAGAACAAAAAGAGGCTGCAGAGCAAGATGAGCTTGGCTCTATGATGTATTTAGCAAATAAGAAAAAACAAAAGTAATACGAGGTTAACGGCTATGACAGATGCAGGACTCCCTGGAAATACTCCATCAACAACTCCTGACTCCACATCTATATCTGGAGGTCCTGCACAAAGTACTGACGCCAAAATAGGGCGATTAAGTAAAGGAGATACGCAAGCTGTTAGCCAATTTACACAGGCACTTGATTAAACACTCTACAAAACTTATTTGCAAATGGTGGTGAGGCAGGTAAGCAAGTGATGTCTTCTTTAAAAGAGACCCTAGCCCCTATGACTCAATCTTTAATCGCAGCCAAAGGCTCTTCTAGTGCTACGCAAGTTGCCACAAGCATAAGTGCTGGAATTACAGAGCAGCTAGGTGAGGCAATTAACGGCCTTGCAAAAGCGATTACAAGTACTCCTGAAGGTGAGAAATTCATGCAAGCGTTAAACCAGTCCCAGCAAGGTTTATCTACTAAAAGTGAAGCTACTCCAACACAAAACCAAAGCCCCTCATCCACACCTACACAACAAAGCACTCAAAATCAGCAAGCACCAGCAGAAACAGGCCAACCTACTAATACAGGACAACAAGCCTTCATTCAGTCAAAACCAACCTGAAGCTAAGCCTGGAAGATCTAACAGTACTCAAACAACTACCTCCACCACAACTACTCCTTCTAAGCCACAAACTACTTCACAGACTCAAACTACTACCCAGACAACTACTCAAGCAAATGCTACTAATAGCAGTAGCCCTAATATTACAAACTCTCAATCTCCTTCCCAAACTAATCAAACTACAGAAAGTCCCCTGTCACCCCAAAATAAACAAGTTGCGGGAGAAAATAAAACCTCTACCCCTGAAACCTCTAAAGATACAGCACCAGCTCCTAAAGAAAGCGGTATAAAAAAAGAGGGAACTGTAAGCGAGCAAAGCTCACGATCACAAACTGCAGAAACCTCAACCAGTCCCAGTGCAGTAACACCTACAAATATTAGCGACACTTCAAACCCTTCTTCTCAAGTAAATACTAGCAGCCCAGCCCAATCAACAGCTCAAACACAAGGCCCACAGCAAGCTGATCGCGTGCAACAAGTAAAACAAATTGTTACACAAATGGTGTCTCATATTCAGACAATGGTCTCAAAAGACATGTCAAGCATTACACTAACCTTAAGTGCTCCCCCAGAGTTAGCTGGAGCTAATATTGAAATAAAATCTCACAGTACTTCAACAAAACAACTGGATATTAGCTTTAATAACCTTTCGCCAGACCAACATAAGGTTCTTCAAGAAAATATTCAAAACAACCCTGCTAGCCAAAAACAACTATCAGATGCTCTTCAACAACATGGCTTTACAGTCAATAAACTAGAGGTTTCAAATCCCACACAAGCCAATGAAGCTCAAGGACAAGAGCAAGGACAAGAAGATAGAGAAGGTGGTCAAAAAGGCAGTGGTGAGCAAGAAGAGCAACAACAAGGCCAACAACAGCAGGAACAGGAAACCCCTGAGGAAAACTAAACCTTTTTGCACTTTATCTGCATAGATACTTCCCATCATAATAAGATCTTGATAAAATACGGCTACCATTGTAATTTAAAGCTTATAAAATAATTGATTTATAATAGGTAAACGTGACCAGCCAACAAAGCAATACCCCCTGGATAAGAGAAATTAAAGGTGCTTTAAGCACACAGCTTTTTCACCCTTTAGAAGCTCCTAAGCTCCCTTCTTTTCCATGGGAAAACTTAGAAAAAGCTATATTAACTGCATTCAACTTAGTAAGTTGTCAACTTACTCTAAAAGGCGTTTCCACGCCTGAAGAGCAAGATCTACCTAAGCTAAGTGAAGGGGCGCACCTTTTCCTACATTTAGACCTTAACCCTATCCAAGAAAAGCTTATCCTTGTATTTTCCCTTAAAGACTTAAGTAATGTAACTAAGCTATTGACCGGAAGCAATGAAGAGTTAAGCTTTGCTGACACTGAGCTAGGTGAAGCTTTTAATTACTTTTTCTTTGCTAACATAGTCCACTGTATCGAGCAGTCAAACTATTTATCATCAATTAACTACAGCTTTTCTCTATCAAAAGAGCTACCTGAAATTTCCCCTAATAGTTTTTGCCTATCAATAGAAGCTAAACTTAATGAACTTAGCCTACACACCTATGTTATTACTAGACCTCAGATTAAACAAGAGTTGAAGAGCTTTTTAGTAAATCAGTCAGTCAATACTGTTAGTGACAATATTGCAGAGAATACTTCTGTAGATATTAAAGTCGAAGTAGGTAAAGTTGAACTAGATCAACAAAGCATAAGATCTCTTAGACAAGGAG
>JAACFD010000271.1 GCA_009937555.1 Chlamydiales bacterium
ACAGGTTGGTAATCTCTGTCCTCTTTTTTTAGCTTCCTGTTTTTGTGGCTTACAGAAGCTTTTTTTGTCTTAATTAATTTTTTTAGGCGCGAGTTGATATCGTTTTTAATCTTCTTCTTTTCTGCCCCTTCAACTGGTGTGACGGAAGAGTTGTTTTCTTTAGGTTCTCTATCGGACTCTAGCTTATTAATTACTTGAGGGATGAGATTAAAAATATTTTCAGGGGTTCTAAGTCCTTCTTCAATGATATTCTTAGGTAATAGACCTGTATTGATTAAAAGGCTCTCTACTGTTTTTTGTCCTTTGAGCTGCTTAACCAATGACTTGATTAAGTAGTTAATCATTTCAGAAGCAGATGAGAAGTGCTTGTCTTTAATCCCTTTAAGGCTTAAGTGTCTTACCTTAGGAATGTTCACCTTAGTATTCCCAACAGAAAGGTTGCTTGCATCTATCTGAAGATTATTAACACTAAACTCTCCTAAAGCAAATTTTGCATTTTGTTTTTCAGTTGCCTCAGTGTTTTCAGCTGGAAGATCTTCCCCAATAGGCGCCGCACCATCTTCAAATGAAATACCTTTTGCAGCAAAAGCTCCTTCAAGAGATATTAAACTGTCATTCACTTCGATTGCAGATAAAGTATGAGGCGTTCCAAGAAGCTGACTTATTGAGTAATCAATTACAATTTCATTTACTTTAGCAATTGAGCTTTTCTTCCCATTATTAACATAGCTTGCTTGAAGGTTTTTAATTCTGCTTTGATTTAGGTTTAGCGTAAGATCCTCTATACTAAGTTCTAGTTCGGGGTGAATAGATGCTAGGGCTTTATTGATAATAGCTGTTCTGAAGAAAAAGATAGCTAGTAAGCAGATAATCAAAAATAATAAAAAGTAACTAAGGCGTCGCATAGTTAAGACCTCTTGCGTAAACTAAAAATTTAACGCCAGTATACAGAATTAGAGAAAAATAACAATGAATAGAACGTGGACCTTACTTATCAAAAGCATAGCTTTAGGTAAAAGAGGCTTTTTGATTAATCTAGAAAAGATTAAAAGTGAAGCTAGTGGAATATACTTAAACTATAATAAGGAGAAACTATGTCTAAGTTTAAAAAAGTACTCTTACTTACATGTTGTTATATCCCTGCTACTGTCTTTTCTTTCACTGGTGAAGGTTATCATAATATTCAAAGAGAAGTGATTGAAGATCTTGATTTTAAGGGAAGTATTGATCTAGAGGGTGTTGAAGTAAAAAAGACAACGAAGGTCCAAGGAGCTGCTAAAATTGAAGGGGGGCGCTTTTTAGATCTGATAGTCTCAGGTGTTTTAGATGTCGAAGATGCTAAAATCCAGGGTAATACTGAAGTGATAGGGGAATTAGATGCAGAAAGCACAGAGTTTCAGCAACAGCTGATGTTTACAGGGGAAGAGCTTGAGCTTAAGTCTTCAACAGCTAATGATATTGTTATTAAAGTTAATGGTTCAAAAAAGCATATTCAAAGACTACACATTAAAGAAGGAAGTAAGGTGTCTGGAAATATTACTTTTGAGTCAGGTAATGGTGAGGTAGTGATAGATGAAGAATCTAGTTTTTCAGGGAATTTAGAAGGGGGTAAAATAGTAGAAGAAGCCTAGACTTTAGCGTTAAAGTAAATAGCATCACTCACAACTTTATAATTTTCTATAAATCGACGCGTTTCTGCAGAATAGTCTTTTCTATTTGCATTTGCTGAAGCTTTGCTTACACTGCTGCGGCTATAGTTATAAAAACGAGTATGCTTATTATTTTGCCTTTCTGTTACAGTTTCATCTGGAAACAAAAGGGCGCAGCTATTTAGTTTATGGTACATTTCCCTCGCTTCAGCATCTGTAGCTAGTTTAGGGAAATTTCTTTTAGCAGCTTGGAAAATCTCCTTTACCCTTCTACTATCTTCATGAATCACCTTTATTTTCTTTTTGCTAAGAGGGCAATAGTATTTCCTTACAGAGTCAAAGTCTCGCATATAGCTTGGGTGCACCTCTCTAATAACATGGGCTAAATCTGAGATTTTCATCCTATAGAGTTCTGAGCAGGCACGGCGGTATTGCCCTGCTGCAGTTTCAGCTTTGAAGCCTCTACTTTCATACCATCCCTTACCCGTAGCAAAAACATGCCATAACCTTAAAGACCATTTAGCACCATTTTGAGGACTGTGTATTGCAGCAGCATCATTTAAAGAGCAGCTTTTTACTCCAAGTTCATGACAAACTGTTAGGATAGTATTTAGTACTTCTTGACCCGTGATAGAAGCTCTTTTACTGGGAATGACATAGTCAATTTCAGCAATAGGCTCATTAATATTCTCAGTGCTTCCAATAGTAAATATACCAACCTTGAGTAGTTTTTGAGGGTTTTTAGGATCGGGAATATTAATATAGCATTGTTGGTTGTCTACAGATAGAAAGACATTTTCTTGAAGCGCTACGCGTCTATTAGAACACCTCAGTTTTAGCTTTTCTAGCTTATCTTCTATAGAGGCATTTGGGTTTCGGTTAAGAAAGCCTAGTTTAAGTTTTATTGTTGCACGTAGCTCTGGATTGATATGCAGCATTACTTCACTAGGAGTGGCTTCTTGCTCTTCAACACTATCTTCTTCTAAATCATCTACGTTATCTAAATCCTCTGATACAGTATCGCTATCATTATCAGAGTCTACGGGGTCTCTGAACCATGGGTCAAGTCCATTATGATT
>JAACFD010000272.1 GCA_009937555.1 Chlamydiales bacterium
TAAGATCTCTTAGACAAGGAGATTTTGTAATTTTAGATTCCTGCTCTTACCAGATGAATAAAGGTAAAAGCAGAGCTACTCTAACTATCAATGGCAAGCCTATTTTCCGTGTTCTTTTTGCCAAAGACCATGTTAAATTACTTGAGTACCCTATATTTCAAGAGGTAAATAACTCTATGAGCAACGATAAAGAAATAGAAAACGATGACTTTAACTTAGAGGACCAAGAGATACCTTCCCTAGATGAAGATGAGCTTTCTCTAGAAGATGAGCTAGGCGAAACAGCTGAAATCTCAGAGGAAGAGTTAGAGGCAAGCTTAAACGATTCCCCCACTAGTGAAGAGCTAGCTCCAGAAACTTCTGCAGAAGCTACTAACACTCCACCAGAAACTTCAGAACTAGCTGCTAATGACGCTCCAGTTCCTGAAGAACAAGAAACTCCTGCCCCAACTCAGGCTGTTAACCCACACGCACCCCTGGTATCTCCTGAAGATATTCCTGTAAATTTACAAGTCGAGGTTTCAACCCTACGCATGACTCTAAAAGACCTGATGCAACTAGAGCCAGGGCAAACCCTTGAGCTTGATGCCCTACCTGAGCAAGGAGTAAGCCTAGTAAATAATGGGAAAGCAGTTGCTCGTGGACAACTCATACAAGTTGGCGACTTATTAGGTGTGAAAATACTAGAACTAAAAAACTAACCCTACTTTCTTCTTATGGACAAAGAAAATTCTTCACAGGATGATCAGGAGCCTACTGATGAGCTAAACTCTGGGGAGCTACAACAAGACCCTATTGATTCTTTCAGTGAGGAGTTTTCCCCTGGAGAGCTAGCTGAAGACCGAGATGAAGAAGACAGTCTTGCCTCCATGATTAAGAATGACACCTTGGATGGTTTAGACACAGAAGAAGGTTCTTTAATAGATGAAGACTTAATTGAAGAGATGCTATCAGATGATTCTGAATTAGAAGAAGAAGAAGAAGAAAGCACTCATTCTTTAACATCTACACAAGAGCCAGCTCTCGAGGCTGACTCCCCCGACACAAGTAATGAAAATACAGAACCTGAAGAACCAACTGCACCTTTGCCTGAGCAAAAACAAAACTATAGCTTCTCTAACCAGCCCACTCTAGTAGATGATATCCCTGCATCAAGTGAAACAATTGAAACGCCCAGCTCTATAGGCCCCTATAAAATTGAGGGGAAGTTAGATAGAGGCGGCATGAGTATTTTATATCTAGGAGTTCATCCCGACACACAAGAAGCCATAACAGTCAAAGTACTACTACCTAAATATTTAAACCACTCTGAAATGAAAGAGCGCTTTTTAAAAGAAGCTGAAATTATCTCATTAACTGATCACCCCAATATCGTAAAACTTTATGGCCATGGAGACTGGGAAAAAGGCTTGTATATAGCCATGGAATTCGTACGAGGCGTTTCGCTAAAACAGTTTATCCTACAGAATGCCATGAGTGTAAAACGCTCTTTGGGGATTATTCTTCAGGTAGCTTACGCTTTAGCTCACCTCCATACACACGGAGTAATACATAGAGACCTAAAACCAGAGAATATTTTACTCACTGAAACAGGAGGGGTAAAAGTCATTGATTTTGGGATAGCACAGCTTCATGAGCAGCCTAACTCTCGAATTACTCAAAGAAAAAGAATGATGGGCACCCCTATTTATATGAGCCCAGAGCAACATGAAAACCCTCTAAATGTTAGCTACACCTCTGATATCTACTCTTTAGGAATTATTGCTTACGAACTTATTTTAGGAAAGTTAAGCCATGGTGTTGTTCACCTAAACCTTATGCCTAAAGGCCTTCAGAAAATTCTAAAGAAAATGCTACAGCCTAAAATTGAAAAACGCTACCAAGATATCGTTGAAGTTATCCAAGAGCTTTCAGCTTACCTTGAATCTCCTAACCTTGAAAAAGATGTAAAAGGTAAGGACAACTCTTCTAAACATATAGAGCAGCTAGTGGCCGCACAAGAAAAGCTTCTACCAGTTCAGCCTCCCTCCAACTGGCCCGGTATTAATATTGGTTTAGCTAACCACAAAACACTAAACCTATCAGGGTTATATTATGACTTTATTGAGCTCCCCGAAGGTCAATTTGCCATTATTTTAGGTGAATGTGCCTCCAAGGGAGTTGAAGGTATAATGTATACAGCTGTTTTTAGAGGCATCATAAGAGCTATCTCTCATCAGATAGAAGACCCTGTTGAACTAGTAAAGCAAGTTAACCAAGTGTTAGTGCAAGACCCCTTAGATGAAGTTTTCACATTAAGTTATTTGCTTCTAGACCCTAATGCCAATTCTTTAAGATATATTTCTTGTGGATTTGGGAATTTATGGATGAATTCATTTGGTAGCCAAGATCCACAACTAATTCATTCTGAGAATATTGGCTTAGGAATTGAAAAGAATATGAATGTTTTAGAAGTTAGTCATGGATGGCGAACAGGTGACACACTACTTCTTAATACCTTTAGCATGACAACAGAGAAAGATGCTAATAGTAAATCACTTAAAAAATCTTTTAAAGAAAACATTCTTCTACCTCCCCAAAAACAAGTCGATACCATCATGCGACAAGTCAAAAAAAGTTCTACTGCTAAAAAAAGATTACAAAACCGACCTCTTACTCTAATTTCTATTCAACGCCAATAAGCGCTTTGCTAGCAACTAGCTTCAAGGAAATAGCAATTGCA
>JAACFD010000043.1 GCA_009937555.1 Chlamydiales bacterium
TCAATTTTTTTAGACTTTACCTCTTGTTTTAGTAGTGGGTTTTCGAGTGTTAATGGCTTCATTTTTAAAAGGAGCTGTTCAGCTAAAGCTTTTACCAAGGTGACTTTTTGCTCACTATCTGAAGTAGGACTAAAGTCTTTATTGGGACATAGTACTTTGATAAGGAAGTATTTTGATTCACCAGTTTCTTTATTAGTAAACTTAACCTTAATCCCTAAGTTTCTAGCTCGATCTAACTTACTCTGATTGCTTAAAGTATGTATTTCCTGGGCTTCTATTCTAAAATGATCCCCTTCTATCATAAAATAACTCCCTTATCAAAGCGCTTAACTTAACTACCCTTTAGGGCTATGCAAAAATCATACCACTTGTTAATTTGATCGAACTAGGCTACTAAAACTAAACAAGGGAAAAGAAAATGATGAAATTAGGCGCCAGGCCCTTTAATCATGACTACACATGGAATATTATAGGGTTAAAAAGAGAAATTAGAAAGCTAGCTGAAAAACTCTCTGCAGAAGATTCTGTTATCACAAAAGAAGTTCAAGCTTCTATATTAGAAAGAATTACCCCCACCTTAAGATCAATAGACAAGCACTATGTAGAAGGGCACTGTGCTATGGTTTACCCTGCTCGAGGCTTTGAAAGGTCCTATAAAAATAAGGAAGTACAGCAAATTCTTTTAAACTTGATTCAGCTGTTTTCAGACGATGTAAGAATTAAAATAGCTGCCATTTTAGCTAATTCCCTGCCAGTAGCAACTCCAGCTGGCGGAGCTCCTACTGGGTAGTCTGTAGCATTAACAGCTGAAGTTATATATCGTTAATTCTAAAAGTTTCAATCTGGCTAATCTCTTTTAGTATTTTGCTTAAAGGAAGGTTTACTGGAAGGTTTAAAAGCTGTTTAACCTCTTGTAAATAATCTACTCTTCGAATCCCATTTAAAATACTTGCTAGCTCACTTACATGATTAACAAGCCATAATGATTTAATAGACAAGGGTAAAGACTTCTTATCGTCCGATAAATACTTATCTATAATCTTTTCAATATCGCTAGTAATGAGATAGTTTTTCATTAAAACACGCCGCCTGCACTCCTCACATAAATTTTGGAGAGTCGAAATGAAATCAGTCCTAAAGTCAAGCCATAGCTGAGGATCTCCAGCCTCTAAGTGTTTATCAAAGAAATTTAAGTTATGCAGGGCATAATCAAAAATATGTGTTTCAAAACGCTGCCAATGCTCCTCACTATAACAGTCTTGTAGCTGACTTTTTACAGCCTCTGAAACGGTAAAGAGCTCTTTTAAATCCTGCTTTAAGCCTTCAGCTTTAATATTAGGGGCAATTTTGCTTCTCCAGATATTCTCTAGATATTGAAGCTTCATATACTCCTTGTCATAATCATACCTCTCAGCTGGTACTTTAACTGAAGCCAACCTCACTAGCCTATCATTAAAAATGGCATTTAATGGTCTATTAGTAAAAGCAGCTATTTGCTGTTGTTTGCAGTAATGAAAAAGATGATTCCCATGAAACTCATTACTTATATAAGCCTCTGACTCTAGAAGATTGAAGGGAAACTGAAGCAGGCGGAAGTGATGCTGAATACCTAAAGAACTTGTAGCTGCTTCCATCAACCTCCTTACATCTACAAAAAGGCGATGATTCACTTTTGCTAATGTATTTGAAGAAACTCCATAAAACCCTATTACTCCCTGCTTAACCTTTCCCTCGAGAAACTCAAAAGACTTTTGTATCCTTTGATAAAACTCATCCTGGCCTAGCTCCTCTAGTAAATATTCAGGATTATGTAAGAAAAAGCCATCCACTTTACTTACATTCAAACGGTCTCTTGTCTTTTGAATTTCCTCTTCTAAATGTTTAGGGTCAATGCAATGCCAATGATCGTCCGATAATTTTACAGTTCCCTTATCACTTTTTAATAACTTCTTTAGTTCTAGAAGGTCTCCTTGGACATATCCCGCTTTACTAAGCAAAATGAAGTCTTCTCTTTTAAATTTCTTCTCAGACTGAAGTTTACTAATTGCCTTTCCTATAGCTAACTCGCTTTCTCCGTCATAATAGTTATTAGAGGTATCAAATACATTGATACCCGATGAAGCAACTTGTGTTAACATTTGGATATCATCTTCTTGATTCTGTATTCGGTATGCCCCCATCCCTACTCTACTGACTTGCCAGTTATGCTGACTAAAGAAATGGTTTTGGATATCAGGAAATTGATTGAAGTACTGCTTGAATTGCGGCTTCTTTAAAGCTGCATTCTCATCTTGTTCAAACTCCCTTAATGAAACTGCTGAGCTTTTATAAGTAGCTAAAAACTTATCTAGTTTCTCTAGTGAGTTTGTCTGAAGCAGTTCTACTCCTTTTTGCTTAATAGTGATTTGTACTGTACGGGAGCCTTTATGAGAGATAATAATTGGCACCCACTTATTTAACAGTCCCCATTGGTTAAGTCTAATATATATTTCATCTTCAGCTGCACCCTGGTAATTTACCTCTAATGCAGGAGTCATTGCTGATAAGAGAAGGTTATAATACCCTAAGTAAACAGCTGGCAGTCGTTTAGCATGCCTAGCTAAAGCATATAGACATTGATTGACTTTTTCACGATAAGTATGGTTTTTCTCTTCGTGTGAGAAAAACAGCAAACACTCAAAGGCAACTAAAGCTGGATTAGCAATTACAGGGTCAGATGCTTCTTTAGCATTCACAAATAAAGGTCCCTCTTTTAGTGAAGCACTCTGAAACCAAAGGTTTTTCTCACAGTAAAAATCTTTAAGTAAGGTGTCTTTAATACTTCTAGCTTCCTCTAAATATTCTGTTTTCAGAGTAGCTTGGTAAAGATCTAATAGTGCACGGCATAGATAAGCTAAGTCTTCTAGACTAGCTTTTCCATAGCTCTTTCCTGCCGCAAAACACCGATGGTAGGAACCTCTAATCTTAAGGTGCTTGTTTAAAAATTTTGCCTGCTCCATAGCAAGCCCTAAAAATCGACCTTCATTAAAGGCATGGTAAACCGAGACAAAAGCACTTATTACCAGTGAATTCCAACCTAAGAGAACTTTGTAGTCTTTAGACACCTTATGACGGTATGCCCTATACTCCAACAACTTTTGCCTATGCTCTAGAAAGGCTTGGTGCTTTTGGGATAAGGTTTTAATAAATGAGGAATTATCTTGTTCATGCGCCACATTAAGAGTAGGTAAAATAGCTCCATTAAAATTACCTTCTTGAGAAATTTCAAGAGAGTTAGCAAGAGAGTTCAGCTCTTTCTCTGAAAACTCCTTTTCTAGCTCTTTATAGCTAAAAGCATAATATACTCCCTCTTTATCATCTAAGTTAGCATCTATACTACTAACAAAACCTCCTGTCTCACTAGCTAGCATATCAGAAAGAATGAAAGTAGCGATGTCAAAGCTAATTGCCTTAAATAAAGATTCTTTAAAAAGTGAAGCTGCTCTTGCATATATTCCTAGTAGTGTAGCATTATCATAGAGCATTTTTTCGAAGTGGGGTATTAGCCACTCTCTATCAGTAGAGTAGCGTGAAAAACCTCCAGCAATAAGGTCATAAACACCGCCTTTCACCATATGACTTAGAGTCTTCAATAACATCTCTTTTAACTGCTCTGAAGGCTTTTGCTCATAACGATTCATTAAGTATTGCAATGTACTTGGAGAGAAAAACTTAGGTGCCTTTTGTTGAAAGCCACCATATGTTTGGTCCCAATGCAGTTCAAGATACTTAACTGCAAAATCAAAATAAGAGGGATCTAAAACATCTTCCTGCTTTTTGCTATAGATTTTTTCCATGCTATCTTTGACTAAGTTAGCTTCGTTAATAAGAATTTGCCTGTTAGATCTCCACTGATCAGCCGCCCAATTAATGATAGAAAAGAATCCCCAACGCCCATCTTGATCGTGCAAAGAGACATAGCTTGAGGAAGCAAAAGGCTTTCCATTATGCTCTAAAAAAAGGTTCATGGGCCAGCCTGCTTGACCGCCATTAAAAATCATGGTAGCTCCCATATAGACCTCGTCTATATCAGGCCTTTCCTCTTTATCCACCTTAATACAAATAAAATGCTCATTAAGAAAAGCTGCTACTTGGCTATCGCTAAAGGACTCTTTCTCCATTCGGTGGCACCAATGACAAGCTGTATATCCAATATTTAAAAAAATAGCTTTATCTTCATTTCTAGCCCTTTCAAAAGCTTCCTCTCCCCAGGGATACCAAAAAACTTCGCTCATGCTACTTCTTTTTAGATATGGACTCATTTCCAAAGAAAGCTTATTAGAGTTTTTTTGAGATAGTGCCATAGCTTAACTCCTATATTTTCTTAGCTACGCGTATATACCAAGTTTTTAATTAAATCTTTAAAATTATTGGGTAAAATCACCCAATAAAAGTAAAATACTAAGTCATTTTGATAAATCAGGCTTAAAATAATAAAAAGGAACTAATAAATATGAGTCTTGACTCTCCAACTATTACACCTAAGGCAAGCCGTCGTCCTTTACATCTAGATACTCCACCTCCTAAGGTTGAAGTTGAAGCTGAGCCTTCTCTTATTAGTTCCATATTTAGTCGTATTCAAAGTGGATTTCAAGAATCTGTTAAAGAAGATAAGCAGGGAGCTGTTTTAACAGCTATGGGCAGTGGAACTGCTATAATCACTCTTGAACATGCCCCTTCAACTGTTGCATTCATAACTAACGCTATTGGTGGTAACCTTCTATTATCAGGAGCATCTACACTTATAGGAAATCCTCTAAGCTGGGCTGCAAGTGGCCTGGCAAGCCTAACAGGCGCTGCTGCTACTGAAATTGGTTGTGCTGTAGGTTCTGATGCTATGTGTCAAGTAGCTACAGTCTGTACAGCTGGCTCTTGCGCTGCTGCTACTGGCCCTGTTCTATTTCTTATTGGATCAGGAGCGACTATATACGGAGCCATGAGACTTTATAACCAGGGAAGAGAAGTTACAGTTCAGGTAATTGAAGAGGTAAAAGATGAGCAGGTAAGGGAATTAAGAAAAACAGCTCTACACTTCCAGGATCCTGAACGTTACCCCGCTCCTCTTGGAATACTTACTGAAAAAGGCTCTAGCACTTCTACTTCTGAAGGAGCCATAGTACCAGTCCCTAGACCTATAGTTGATTCTACCGTAACAGTGCTTACTACAGCAGCAATAGCTAATGGTGTTTTAGCTAGTACTAGAGTTAAAGAAATGACTACTGAGAGTAGAAGACTAACTGGTGCTGCTATTGCTACTTTAATTCCTAGCCCTACTACTCCTAGATCTGATGAAGCTAAAGCTCCTCCTATCAAAACCCCTCTAGACAAGTTTCGAGCACTAGGTATCATTCTAAGTTTAACAGGCGGTAACAATTCTTTTAGTAGCTCTATACAAAGATGGGCAAAAGATGAATTTAAGGCTTTATGGGAACATAAAGATGAATATCTAGGCGAAGTTAAAAAGTTTTTAACTCAAAATGTTTTAGTTCAGCTTAATAAATATTTTCCACCTACTCCTTTAGATCCTAAAGATACTAGAAGAGCTGTCGGAGCTTACCTACTCTATGGGCTTTCTAAAAAAGTCGCTACTTGGGCCTACGAACACTCAAAGTATCATAAAACTCTTGATAGATTAGCAACTGTTCAGCTAACCATTAAAGCTATCAACTTCATGATTCCAGCATATTTTATGACTCGAATCTTTGCCAATAGTATTGAGAGTTATACTAATTCCGGTAGTAAGAAATCAAATGTTGAAATTCTCTTAGACCAATTTGAGCTTTTCTTACCTCCAATTACAACGCCTGTAGATAAAGTTTTTGACAATCGCGATATTAGACAGCACTTCAAAGCTCTTGTTAACCCTAAGTCTTTTTGGCATTTACTATCCTCTTTCACTGTTGGAGTACTAACAGGAGCTGTAGGTAGAGACCTACTAAAAGTGGCACTATCAGATCAACGCGTATCAAAGTTTGTAGATAATGACACCCAAAACCTATTACTTAAGTTTGCACAGTTTTACCCAGTTATCTACCCTATTGGCCGTTACCTTATTCAATCCTTTAG
Organism: Chlamydiales bacterium; assembly: GCA_009937555.1. GTDB lineage: Bacteria > Chlamydiota > Chlamydiia > Chlamydiales > JAACFD01 > JAACFD01. The sequence continues at coordinate 6,106 of JAACFD010000043.1, forward strand.
AAAACCTGAAGAAGGAGATTATTTCCTTAGCTATTACATTCTTAAGTGATACTTTTGAGCATCTTCAGACCAAAGCCTTTATCATAGAAGCAAAGAAACGCATTAAGCATAATTATAATGCTGATGAAATGCAGCAGGCCTTAATGGATACCGCAAGTGCAACCTTGATATCAAATACTGCTAGGTGGACCTTAATGAATTTTATTGTCTCGTCTAAGTTCAAGTCATCACTGGCTGGAAAAGCAGTCAATGCTTCGCTAATGCTAGGTCCAGGTCTATTTCATTTATACAAATACGCCCAAACTCTTTTGAGAGAAAAAGATGAGTCAGAAGTAGCTCCTATTTCCCCTAGAGTAGCTACTCACTTCACTCCGGGAGCTAGAACTATTATCACTGACTCCCCTGTTTCGGCTAGAAAAGGTGGGGCTGGAGGTCCTCCGTTATCTCCTACATCCGCCTCAAAAAGACGCTACCTAGATTTACTAGACGATCCTAGTGCTGAGTAAAGACTACTTTTTTGTCTTACCGTGCTCTATAGCTTTGTAATAAAGCTCTATGTAGGGAAGTGAGATAAGCTCTATGATTTCTTTAGGTAGCGCTTGATAATCTGCAATACTATCCAGCAGCTCTTGAAGGGAAAGACTACAAGGGGCATGTTCTTTTATTTCAATAGCTACAGCATGTTCTTTAAGCTTAAAATTAAGGTAAGTGATTAAGTTCTTGTTTGCTTTCAAGCATTTATAGAGCTTGTAAAAACTTGGAATATTACTTTTCACGTGATCTTCACCAAGATAAACTAGCATACTCTGCCTACTGAGTGGAGTTAAGCTTGCTAAAAGGTTCTTTTGACTTTCTGCTGAGAGGCGAGCTATTAAAGGAACTACTAATTGCTTATCCAGCTTCTGATCTTGGAGAAGACAAAAGTCTTCAAAATCTGCCCTAAAAATATCAAAGCAAAGATCGCTAGGTAAGTCATATCTCATAAAAAGAGGCAGTAGAGAATAAGCTCCTTTTTTGACAGCTAAGTGAAAAAGGGTTTCTTGTTTATTGTTTGCTGAGAAGATAAGACGTAGAATTTTTGCAGGATAAGGATAGTCTAGCAAAAGGCTAAGCAGCTTTATATGATCATTTTTTAAGGCAATATGCAAGGCTGTATCTCCTCCACTAGCAGGAAGGAAAAGAAGACAAAGCTGGATATCATAAAGTAATTGACTTCCCTCTGCTTTAAACGAAAGTCCCTCTCTACTTTTTTCTTTTTCTTGAAAGAAAAAAGGGTCTAGAATTCCAAGAGCCTGGGAGGTATTTCCTTCTGTACAGGCCTCTAAAAACTCTTCTCTTAGTTTAAAAAAATGATCTAGTGGATCTTGCTTTTCTACCTTAGCAACTGATCTTCTTCCTAAATCTTTTGCTAAATTCTCTAATAAATGGTTCCACTGTTTAAACTCAGCGCCTGTTTCTTTTTCATTTACAGACTCCTCTAGATACTGAAGAAGTGTATCCTTTATTTTATCATCATGCGCATCAATAAGCTCTCCATTTTGAAAAGGCTGATAATGAAGTAGTTGACTTAAAACTGAAGAACGAGGACTTTGCTGCATTGTAAGAAACCATAATTTAAATTGTCTTATTTGAAGGTTTTAGCAAAAATTAAGAATATCAAAAAGTGTTTTCGAAGTAAGTCCCCCAACAAGAGGCAAAATGATGACCAAGCAATCCGCTCCCCTTGACCGTTTACTTAGCCGGCTAATGCAACAGTATAAAAAGCAAGTACCTGATGTAGAGAGAATACTAAAGCTTCTAGAAACAGAACAGCTTCTATCCTCTATTAAAGACCTTGAGAATGATCATATTGCCTTTAGGACTTTGGGTTTAGACAAGCTAGGAATCCAATCTCTAGAAAAGATATTCCTACACTACGGCTATGTAAAAGAAGATCCTTATAGCTTCGAACAAAAGAAACTAAATGCATACTGGTACTCACCACCGGAAGAAAGCTTCCCTAGAATTTTCATTAGTGAATTAAGGGTAGCTGAGCTATCTCTAAAAGCTCAAGAAATTATAAAAGATTACACGAGCTCTATTACAGTAGATCCGGTAGATGCCCTAGATTTAGCGGACCCTGAAGCTTGTGCAGACTTTCTGCAATCCCCACTTTGGCCAGCCCCTACAATAGAAGATTATAACTTCCTAGAGCAAGAAAGTGAATATGCCGCCTGGGTTATTTATAACCGTTTTTATCTCAATCATTTCACTATTTCTGTGCACAACTTAAATAAGCATAACACCCTCGATAGCTTTGTCTCCTTTCTAGAAAGCCATGGCTTACTGATCAATGATGCCGGAGGAAAAGTTAAGCGCTCCCCAGATGGTTTACTTATACAGGGATCTACTGTAGCAGCTAAAGAGAAAGTTTTATTTAAGACTAAAGCTGCTACCACTGAAGAAAAAGAAATCGCTACTGCTTATGTAGAATTTGCAGAGCGAAAGGTCTTACCAGAATTTGCTCACTTAAAGCCAGAAGATGTTAAACGTTGTCATCGACGTGAAGGTTTTGAAGCGCAAAACGCTAACAGTATTTTTGAAAGCACCTATACAACACAAACGAACAAAAGGTCCTAAAAAACATGAATCAAGAAGAAGATTTTAAACAGTTTATGCGCCAGGTTCCAGCGGCTGTATCTGTAATTACTAGCAGTGATACTAAGGGCCGAGTAGCTGCAATTACTATTAGTTCATTTACCTCATGCTCACTAAAACCACCTCTATTTACTGTAAATGTTAAGAGCGGCTCATATATGGATGAAATTTTAGCAGATGCTCCATTTGCAGCCATACACCTTTTGTCTGAAGGTCAGGAAGACTTATCCAATCACTTTGCAAAAGGCTATAAAGAAGCTGAAGAGTTATTTAAATCTATTGACATTGATTACTCTTTTAATGAGCACTTACCTATTATTAAGTCTTGTCCTCACTATCTGATCACTAAAGTTAAAGATAAGTTACAGGTTGGAGATCATAGTATCATTGTTCTAGAGATGGTGAAATCAAAAATCAAAGATACAATGGCCCCTCTCATCTACTGCAATAGAACCTATCGCAAACTAGCTGTTTAGATACTGTCATCACTAGAGCCAGGCGGAGAATCTTGAGGCTTATCACTAAGTTTTTTCACTCCTGCCTGCTGCTGTTTTATCTCTTCAACTGCTAGCCTTAAAGACTTTAGCTCTTCTAAAACTTCATTATCAATACTACTACCTTTGTCCTCTTCCTCTGTTTGAACGTAATGAATAAGAGCTGAAGCTAAGATTGCGTTAAATGAAGCATATAGACCTACACCTATTACAATTAACAAAGAGGCTATGATTCTACCCCCTGTTGTCACCGGGGTAATATCCCCATAACCAACAGTAGATACGGTCACTAGGGCCCACCACAGAGCATCCCCAAATTGAGTGATGCCATCGGCATCAGGCGAAGCAAAGTATAACTCTACAAACATGACCATAACAGCTCCCATGAAGATCGCTATTAGCATCATTAATACACTAAACCTTGTAGGGTTACGTTTATACCGGTCCCATACCCTGACTACAATCCTTAAAAGCAATATGAAAATTCTAGCTGTGCGTAGAATTCTCACTACACGCACTAACCTGACTGCTCGTCCCCACCTTAAATTCTGTAAAATCCCTTGAAGCGGAATGGAAGCAATTAAGTCTATCCAGTGTTTTTTGAAGTAGGCTTTTTTATCTTCAGCATGGTAGAGCATGAAGAAAAATTCCGATAAGAAAATTGAACAGATGATCACATCGGCATAAACGAAATACATTAACATCTCGGCATCAAGTTCAACCGATTCTTCCATAACCATCAAGCCTAAGGCTACAAAAGTCAGGATGATAGTAAAGATTTCAATAAAATTAAAAATACGTTGGCTTGGTCTGCCCATAAGCTTCCTCTACTCTTTTTTCTTACGGTACAAGTTCTCAATAGAGACTTGTATGTTATCGATTTCTAAGCCTATGGCACGCAGCTTCTGCTTCACTTCAAGGCTATCGTGGTCTAAAAGTTCATTCTCCTCTTGATCCTTCTCCGCTTGAGCTTCATTCATGCTTTGCATGATAACCCCAATGAATAGGTTTAAAATGATCATAGATCCCATCATCACAAAACTGACAAAAAAGATTGCTCCACCAATTGGGTGAGCTGAAGGACTCACACAACTATCCATAAAATTCTCATAACCATACACATTACAGCCATACATCTGGGTATACATCAAGTCTGTCCAGTCTTCTAGGGTAACAGCTCTAAATAGGGAAAGGAAAGAAGTGGGCAAGCTACCAAAATGTAAGGGATCGTTAGCTCCAAATAGAAATGTAGCCATTACAGCATACATATAGAAAAGTATAAGAAGTAGAAGCGAAACATAACCCATTGAAGGTATACTTTTTAAAAGGGCTCCTACTATTAATTGTAGCTTGGGTAAGGCAGTTACCAACCTAAATACCCTAAACACTCTAACCAGTCTAAAAGCTGTAACAAACTCAGCGTCTACAGGAAGCATTAAAACTGCAACGACACAAAAATCAAAAATATTCCAGGGGCTCAAAAAATAGCGCCAGGGCTTCTTCCCTTCTGCTAAAATTTTAATGAGAATTTCAACAATGAAATAAACTAGGATAGCTAAATCGATAGAGTGAATAGTGTGATAGTGCTCTTGTGCAAAATCTTTAA
>JAACFD010000044.1 GCA_009937555.1 Chlamydiales bacterium
AAATAAAACAGGTGAAATTTTTTGGATCGCCCCCAGTAAAGAAAGCCACGAGCTCGCTTCAGTAAAGAAACTAGAGCTACTCGCACAAAAAATTGCAAAAGATATCCGCTTCAAAAGAGCTACTAAAGACTCTGGTATCACCCCAGGTACTATTGAGATTCTTTTTGAAATAGAAGAAGGGAAGTCTTTACCTAAAAACCTAATTGTAAGTAAATAATATGATAGAGATTACCAAACAAAGCGCTTTTATTATCTATCTTGGCTTTTCCCTAGGTATGGTACTACTACTGTGGCTGGCTCACGGAGCCCAGCGTAGCAAAAGGTACTTATTTGACTATAAAGAGGAAGAGTTTACCTGTCCTAAATGTGGATGCACCTACTTATTTACTAAAGCAGGATCTGTAGATGAATGTCCTGCCTGTGCTGAAGCAAAGCTTAAACAAAAAGAATACTCTAATAGTCTAAAAGACTAAGAAAATGAGGATGTTCAAAAGCTTTCTGATAAGGGTTATCTGGTAAGGCCATATAGTCCAAAGAAGGATTGATTACGACCTCTCTTCCATCAACAGTACTCCACACAAGCAGCTGCTCTTCACTAAAGAGAGGCCTTCTTCTTGTTACCTTGTCTAAATGTAATTCTGTACCTTTAGGGACAATAGCTAGGATTGAGTAGTTCTTATCTTGAGGGTCAGCTTGATTTTGTATATATTCCTGTAACGTTGGAACACCATAACTACTACCAGGCACTTCAAGTAGGTTCATATCTAAGTGATTGTTGTGAATGATGAATGCAGGCTCTTTAAGAGTAAGCTGCTTATTAATCAGAAAAGCTACCTCACTTGACTGTGATATATCTTTTTCACAGTCACAGGAAGTTAATAAAAGTAGAGCTGTAAAAAAATAAAGGGTTCTTATCATTGTAAACTCCTACTATCTTCGTGAACTTTGACAAAGTCCTCTGCGATAAAAAAAGTTGAAGAATTACTTCTATTTTGTTCTAAACTTTTCACAAAAATAAAGTCTGCGATTACCTCAACAGAAAAGCCTTCTTTTGTCATAAACTGAGTCAAAGTAAAAAAACTTTTCTCTGAAGATTCGCTTGTAAACTCCCTTACTTCGGAGACAGTAAAAGTAGAGCCTTTACTTACTATCTGCTCTATTTTTCCTTCAAACTTTTGAGAGTCAAAATCTCTCTTATTATAAGCTTCCACACTAGGATAGTTGTCTCTACCTGGCACTCTAAATAAGTATAGATTGGCCTCAGGGTAGCGAACTAAATACACATCTTGTAACAGCTCTAACTTTTTTCCAAGTATAAATTTAAATTCTTTAGTATTAACATGATCGACTTGTTGCTGAGCATTTAAAGCTCCAAACAAGAGTAGTAGACAGGCACAAATAGCAGTTTTGCAATAATTCACTTAATACTCCTAGTGAAAGAAAAAGTGCCTATTATTCATAACCTATTTTTATGAATTACTTCAAGGGTTTAACAAAAAGATTTTCTTTGAAAATGCTACGAGATCCAATTCCTTGAGGACGAATATAAGACCCTATGATAAGGCTTATCTCTACTAAGCTCTCTCCCTGAGAAGTACTTAAAGTTGAGTAAAAATGCAGTATATCCTCGTCTAAAACATTCTTTTTAGAGGTAATCCCAGATAACTTTAATTTTTGTCCTTTCTTCAATAAAGAAACTATCTGTTGCCCAGAAGGCAGTGATTTAACTTCATTATAAATGTAATTCTCTACCTTTGGCCAAGGGGTCTTACCAGGGACTCCTATCTGAAACCTTGTTTCCCTACCAGACTGCTTCTTCACAATATAGACATCTTTTTTAAGTATAAACTCTTGGCCAAGTAAATCCTTAAAACCATTATCAGCTGTTAAATCTATCTCATCAGAAGAACTACAAGAAAATAGTAAGCATAAGATTATAGGATATACGACAACTCTCATTAGCAGATTCATACACAACCTTTAATTGGGCTACAATATTGCTATCACTAACATTAGTAGAAAGACCTTATTCCTTCAATGGTTTAACAAAGTTATTTTCGACAAAGAAACTGCGGTCATACATCTTCTCTGGGCGAATATATTGATTGATGATACTACCTAAGTATATATCTTCTAAATCCTCTCTCTCATCGATTTTACCATACAATAATACTCTCTCCCCATTAAAAAAATCCCAATGTGAAATTATAGAGTTTAACTCAAATACTGTCCCTCTAGGTAATTCTGAAAAAATAGCATATCCTTCCTTATCTGAGTTATACTCCTTTTCTGCTTTAGAGATTAGCCACATGCCTTTACCTTTCTCTTCTACAAGTCGAATATATCCTTTTTCTTTAAGTACAAAACGCTGCCCAATTAACTTACTGTAATAACTCTGACCTGATACATCTTTCTCCTGCACACCACATGAAGAAAAAGCAATAAGAGTCACAAAAGCCACTAGAAATCGTCTCAAAATAACAATATGGTCTGTCTTTCTCATAACTAAAACCCTCTAGAAATATATCCTACGTTTACTTGCATATAGTTTTCACTAAACTCACGCTGATTAAAATTGTTCAATGTATCGCCTAATGCCTTTTCATAACTTGGTGATTGGAAAGAGTGTTGGAAGCCATTATCCATTATCCTGCTTGCTAGAGGCCACGCTCCAGAACTACCGTAGTACCATGAGCGAAAACCCGATATCTCACTACCATCTTTATGCAGGTAGGTTATATTTGACCTATTCCCCACAACACCTCCTATTAGAGGTACTAAATCATTCCCTACAAATAGGTTTGAATTTGGAATAAGATCTCTAGAAATATAAGACCCTGGAGCAATACCTACAAAATCTATTCTATTTCTTATACTCTCTGACAAACCTTCAAAAGCTAATTTACTAACAATATTGCCACCACTATGAGCAATGACTAATAAACGTTCAGTTTCCTCTGCTTGTTTAAAAAAATCAAGACAAACACGTTCAAGGTCTCTAACAGGCCTTGTTTTAATGCCAATTTTTTCCATGCCACACTTAATAACATCTAACCCATAACCATTAAATGAATAATTATACACGGATGTTACCGTACAACTAGCTGAAGAAAGAGATTGTAAGTAACCTAAATTTTCACGTGCATCTGCTTCTGAATTCATTATCCCATTTACAAAAATAATATTGGGGGCTTTATGGTGGCTAGAGTCTGTGTGAGGATGTATAACAACACTTTGATCATGATGAAAGCCAAGGCTATTTTCAATTTTCTCTACTACTCCGCTGTCATTAATTGCCTGAATGATAAGAAAGGGATCCGGTATCATAGTAGTAGCAACAGGAAAAGAATCAGACTCTACAGATGTTTTAGAAAAGCCTTGTATATCAGTGTAGAAAAATGGCCTATTATCAGCAAAAGCATAAGGGTTTGAACCTTCTGATATACCTTTAGGATCTTTACTAATAAACCTCCCCAAATGGGAAGAGTACAGACGCTTACCAAAGAAGTAGTATCCAGGACTCAATTCTCTTTTACTTAGATATTTCCATGGAAGCTTAAAATTTTCTTGCTCTGCTTCAATTTCTCCATAAGCAGAGTAACTCCAAGAAAATACTTCTTTACTTTCTAACGATACAAGTTTTTTGATGCTACCTTGATAGTCATTAAAAGCAAAGTATACCTGCTCATCTTTTTCAATAGCTTGTATTGCCCCTATATCACCTAAATATCTGGGGGTAATCACCTTTAATTCAGTAAGGCGATTATTTTCTATCGCACCTACCTCAAAATCTCCAAAATATAGTAAGTGCTTCTCTACCTCTACTGTATACGAATTTATTTCTCTATCAAATGAATGTTCTTTAATTGAAACTAAACGATCTTGGTAATCATAGCTTAGTTCTTTTTTTGAAACTTTGGACTGCTCAATTTGTATCAGGCGGCCGAAGGGATCATACTTAAACTGTAAATCAATTACTGCTAGCTTATCCCTACTTATAAGATTACCATCTTTATCGTACTGGTAATGGAAAACACCATCATAAATGAGTTGATTAAACTCATCTACTTCAAATTCATGCTCATCTCTCTTTATTCTATTGCCTAAACTATCATAATCATAACTACATTCACCAGCTTCTCTTTCTTCTTTGATTAACCTTAAGAGATGGTCATAAGAAAAAAACTTTTCTTCCTCATCTTGAATAAGGTGTTTTAGGTTACCGCAAGGGTCAAAGCCATGCTCAGGTATTTCTTCTCTATATATATTACTAGCTAGAAGAGTCCGCCTACCTAAAAGGTCTAAGTAAATTTCCTGCTTTTCATGAACACTATCAAAACTAATAGATACCGCCCTTCCTTGCCAGCTATACTTATCTAGGGATATAGAGTAGTTTTTAGATGATTTCCGATCTATTTTAGCTAAATTATAACCATTATATGCATAATTTATGCTACCTGATACAGGTAAAGAGTATTCTAAAGGCCTATCTAGATTATCTAGTTGGTACCCCACTTGTAAGCCATTAGCCATGATTTCTTTTCTAATACGCCCATACTCATCTAATGTATATCTACTAGTAGAAATAAGGGAATCGTGCTGGTACTCTTTTACACATAAGAGTCGGTCTAGATTATCATAGCTATACAGAAATTTAATCTTGCCAGATGAGCGTGATTTTAACCTAGAAAGCCCATCATACTCCATTTGAAGCTGTTTATTAGACGGTAAAACTTTTTTTATTAACCTACCTTGAGGATCATACTTAAAGCGAGTCTTCCTAAAGTTTTTAATACCTTCACTAATACTTAACACTCTACCCTGAGGATCATAATCTAAAAGTATAGTAAAAGTATTACCTGCAAGTTTACCTTTTAAGACTTTATCCTCTTGCTTAAACATAAGCCCCTGGAGGTTATAACTAAAAGTAGTGCTCTTTAGGCACTGCTTTTTACGAGAAAAAGTTTCCTGTCTTATTAGCTGACCAAGAAGGTTATATTGCTCTAGCACGTAATTACCCATCGGATCAGTACTCTTTTTCATCGCACCTAAAGAGCCTTGATAAGTAATAAATTTAGGGTCATAGCTATAGTTTGAAGTATGCCCTAAAGGATCTATTTCTTCCTCTAACTGCCCTCGACCATTATAGTAAAATAGATAGTTAGAAGCTGTTGAATGATTTTGATAAAGCTTCTCTAGGATTACATCAGAATTAGCATTATAGCGTTTATCTACCCTCCTTTGAACAGCTCCTTTACTATTTTTCTTTAACGTTTTAATGATCCTATTTCTTTTGTCGTAGCAATACTCTTCAAGCACATAATCTTGCATGTCCTTATCTAGATATTCTTTTACGACAGTAACACGGTCCATGAAATCATAAGTGAATACTTTAATTTTTCTACTTCCATCAAGTTCTTTAGACTTTCTTCCAAAGCAATCGTATTCATATTTAGTAACTTTTCCATCAGGATGTATCGTCTTAATAAGATGGGAGGAATTATAAATATTTTGTGTGACTTTTTGACGTTTTCCATATGTATCGAATACTTCTATTTTACATACTCTACTTTGCGCGTCATAAGTGTACTTAGTAGTGATGCCTTCAATACTAATATGCTGATGGAGGTTTCCATCTAAATAGTACTCCCACTGCTCAGAGCTCCCGTCAGGATATTTGGCAAAAGTTTTCTTTTGATTAGCATTATATGAATAAGTTGTAGCAAGCCCAGCAGGATCCACTTCTTTAGTCAGATTACCTAGAGCGTCATAGCTCTTTTTCTCTATTAAATCTGTTTGCTTTCCTGCAATATTAATAGACTTAGTAGTAGCTTCAGTTCTATTTCCAAGAGCATCATACGTATATTGTTTTGTCAGTCCGTTGTGGTCAAATTCCTTAATCACCTGATTTTTTTTATTATAAGAAAAGTGTGTATACATTTTCTTAAGTGGCTTTTTTTTATGCGATAAGCTCAAATCTACAACTTGAGTACACCTCCCTGCCTGGTCGTAGTAATAATGCTTATTTGTTAAACCTGAGTTAGATATTTCCCCTTGAAGTAAACCTGATGAGCTATAGGTTTTAGTTGATATATTTCCTTCTTCATCTACCTCCTGAATAACTTGCCCATACTTGTTATACTTCTTACTCGCTGTGGAGTATAGCTTACCTGAAGGGTCATAAGTATTGACTCGGATAATTCTTCCCCACTTATCATAAGACATTGCTTTTGTCTTTTTTAGTAGGTTCTTATTAGTAGATGGATCCCAGTAATATTCTTGAATCTTTTCTAAAAGCCCTATGGGAGCTTGTTGTGTTAGACTATACTTTTCTGTTTTTCTAAAGCTTACCCCTTTCAAGCTTGCTAATTCTTCTTCATCGCCATTATCTTCTACTTTTTTAATTAAACAGGCATTTTGATCATAAAAATAAAAAGTTCTACTAATAATAGAGTTCTTTTTGTCTTTAATAAGGGCTTTTTTAAGTTTTCGGTTAGTTTTATAATAGTCAAACAGGTAAACCAAGCGCCCTTCACACTTCTTTATCAACTGGTTATCTTTAGAATAGAAAAAATAGGTCGAAAAGAGTTCTAAATTATTTCCTTTATTCTTTGGTACGCCTCTTTCATCCAGAATGATGTCTGTTTTATACCTTCCTGTCAGATTGCCATATGAATGCTTTTCTTTAAGATTATTTTGTTTATCATATGAAAGAAAGTAGCCTGATATAACTCTCGACTTTTCATCAAGCGTTGCTTTAGCTATTAAGTCTCCACTATTTTGTTCATCTTTTCCTGCCCAAAAATAACGCTCTTCTTTTAAAAGCCTTTGCTGTTTGTTTGTCTTCTGAAAAAACTGAATACTACTAATCCTTCCCTGTTCAGTAAAAGTATAAATAGTTTGGTTATCATAAGCGTCGTAGTAATGAGTTTGGTGTGAGCTATTAAACCTACGATTAGAACAGTTACCCTCATAGTGAAAGCTTGCAATCCGAACTTTCTCTCCATTAGGCCCATATGGAGCGTATTGATAATTCACTTTCTTATACCTAGGGTCTACATATCTAGAGTCTATAAAGATTGTCTCGTTATTACCCTGAGTAGTTTCATGGGAACCTTCTCTTAAGAAGTGCGTTTCAAGATAGTCACCTGTTTCTTTCTTTTTAGTTAAGCTAAAGCTATCACTACTGTAAGTATAGCTATCGCTAGGTTTGTCTGAGTAGGACACTTTTTTAATAATAGGCCATGAATCAAAATTTCTAATAACAGATAAGTCTCCTTGATAGCCCATATCAAACTGCTTATCATAGGCATATTCATACTCAACTATTCTTCCATCAGATGCTCTTATAGCTCTTACTTTATCTTCATTATCCTTATATAAAAATTTGAGTGATGAAAATGTTCTCTTTTCAGTGCTATCTTTAAGTGATATTGTACTTAGCTTCCAGTCTGGGGTGTATTCATATTTTAAAATATTACCTGTTGGGAGTTTCTCTTTTAACAAATAGAACTTTTGTCCAAGAGCTCTTACTTTTGGTGTATAATAATATCGAATAGCTCCACTTGGCAAAAAGATCTGATATTCTTCTTCTTTGTGCCCAAAACGCCTTGAGTAGAGGTAATAATTTTTAAGATTAGTCTGACCGCTCATTTCAGAGATATTAACATTACTAAATCCTTTCTCATAATAGTCATCGACTAAATAAGTAGTATAGTCATGATTATTGATCATTTTTTTAAGTTGATCATTTCTTGAGAACAGGCAAAAGGTGCCATTCTTTTCTAAGACACCTCTTTGACTGTAACCGCCTACTTTATATGGGTGGCTTATAGCTGTACCAATTCCAAAATCTTCAAAGCGGTAGGCTGCTATAAATTCACGTCGCGAAAAATGATAGTGTCTATCAATGCTTAAAGGATCTGGGCCTAAAACCGTTAAATCATTGCAGGTATCTAGATAAGTTCCACTTACTACATCAACAGTATTATTGATAATAGCATTAGGTAGTAAGCTTTCAATCCCTGAACCTGTGTACATAAGCTGATCTTGCTCATGTGGATTTGGGTAAAAGAAAAATGTAGGGAGTAAAACTAAAGTAATTGTGAGTATTCTCTTCAAAAATCTTGCCTTATTATGAAATAAAAGCAAAAGATTCTAAAAGATAGAGCTTTAAATACAAAACTGTATTTAACTTGAAATCAACACTACAGTTAAATATCAGTATAAATATGCTAACTTATGCGATTACTGGTAGGCGCTTATAACCTTCACGAACTTGCGCTACTAATTTATCTGAATCTGAACCAAATGTATTTTGCCTTAAAGCTATGAGCTGGCTCCATGATATTGTCCTAATATATTGTGCTGCTTGTTCATCAGTCATATCGATTGAAAACTTTGAGCCACGATTATGGCTTAAATAATGCTTAAATACATCTAGAGCCCTTTCAATTAGGTGAGGTGGAAATAAGCCTACTGGTGCTGCTCCAGAAACTACTAAAGCAGGAACAGAGGTATCAGTAATTCTTGTGTAAGTATCTGCATCTCGACAAGCTAAAACTACCGCACGGACCCTTCGATTATCAAAAGTTTGTTCATATGAAGCTGCACCTGCTGCTGAAGCTCTATTTACAACTAGTATACGATGAGCTTTATTCCAACCCTCTATTTTAATCATACGTGCAAAGTCCTGAGGGCTCATAGATCTTCCTCTTCCAGCTCTAATAGTAGCTGAAACTGTCGCCTGTGAAAAACGAAGAGCCATTAGGGTAGAATGCTCTGGATCTGGCCTAGCAGATGCATAAGTAAAATCTTTCAAAGTGCCGGATCTTTTTACAGCTCTTGTAGCAACAGGCTGAGGAGAGAATAATGAAGAGGTAAGTTCTGAGCAGAAAAATAACTTTAAAAGTATTTGAGTTTTACTTGCTGCTGTAATTCGAGAACTATACAAGTTTAAACAATCTGCGAGAGCTAACTTTGTAGTTGGTTTAATTGCAAATCTATCTCTTTCAGTAGGTGTTTTTAACAGTAAACGTTTTAATGAAGGTAAATCTATCCCTGAATCATCTCGAAAGACAATTTTAAAAGTAGTAATTAAATGCCTTAAGATAACTTTTGCTCGATCTCTAACACCTGTCCAGTAAGCAGTCCGCTGAGCAATTTGCGCTTTACTTCTAGCCCTCCCAGATTTTGGCTTTACTAAGTGATCTGTTAGAAAGGTAAGCTCTTTGTGACCTTTTTTAGCTATTATGTCTTTAAATGAATCTATAGTTGCATCATCAGCTTACTCTCCGCCTGATCTAGCGACTTCCATTGCTGTTAAAATAATAGGTTTTAAATCAGCTACAAGCTTTTGTTGATCAATGAATGGTTTAGCAATTTGAGCTACAGCTAAAGCAACTGAATCTCTTCTAGCAGGTACCCTTAACACAGGTGCTGCTGCTGCCTCAAGCTCTACTTTTGACTCTTTATGAGCTCTTTTTGAATCTGCTCTAGCTACTTTCTCTGCTAGTGCTTTCTCTCTCTCAGCTTCAATTAATGCTAGTAATCTAGAGTCAGCAGTACTTGGCTCACGTAATCTTTCCATTACGCGTCTTCTACCTCTTACAGCTCCTCCAAAGCCTCCTCCAGCTTCTACAACTACAGGCTCTGCTGATTTTGCAGCCTCTGAGGCTCTCTTCAATTCCTCTTTTCTAGCTATGAAAGATTTTCTTGCTTGGCTATGTACTTTTCTGTCGGCAGGCCTTGCTTTTCTTCTAACATGAAAAGCTGGAGGCCTATACTGAGGTAGTTTGACAGGCCTTCCGCCTGCTCCCACTAGTGTAAAAGCATCTGCAGAAACAGTTGTGCTCATAGTAATTTCCTTTCCCTTGTCTCTTGAATCTAGTCAAATTCTAGCAGAGTAAGTTTAAGGCAGAATTAATCTTAGATTAAGGAAAAGTAAAGAAGAAAGCTGGAAGAAAGTACTATAACTTGGCTAACTCCATTCCATCGATTGCTCTTAATTTATTAAGTAGTTTTGTCCCTGTAGAGCCACAGACATGAGATGCGCCAAAAGCATAAAAGACAGGAGCTGCAACTAAAGAAGCATCCGAATCTAGACGGTCCATAATTGCTTTAAACTGCTTAGCTTCTCTTTTCCTAAAAAGTTTTAAGTGCTGCTTGGATAAGTCTATTAAGTCCTGAAGTTTTGACTTAAGGTTAGCGGAAGCGATAGTTGCTGTTTTTAAGATATTTTGAAACTCTATAGGGTAGCTCTGTATCTGATCTTCAAGAAACGAACTTGTATAATCAGAGCAAAAAGCTTCATTCAAAGTACTTAAATCTGATAAACGTCTAAGTTTGTCTTCTAGTAAAAGGGTTAGCTCCTCCCTAATAAACTCAGGCTCCGTTGCTGTAAGGCTGAGAAGATCCTTAAGAGCTGACTCTATCTTTACTATTAAGGCGCCTGAGGCTGAACAAAGAGAAGGTGTTTCAGCACCTGCTCTATTAATCATGAGATTTTTTTCAGCATAGCCAGCAAGCAAGCCACCTAAAAGCTCAAAGTCAGGATTGCTAATTGTAAAAGGCAGTTTTTTTATCTCTGTAACCAATTCAGAACATTCATCTAAGAAGGGAAATATTTGTGAGACTACAGAGTCTACCTTGTCCTTCTGTAAAAAGTGTATAGTCCCTAATAAGTAAAAACTTCTACCCTGGTAACTAC
>JAACFD010000273.1 GCA_009937555.1 Chlamydiales bacterium
AGTAGCGCGCCACTTAAGTGCAAAAGACCTTATCTTAGAAATTCGTTTAGATTTTATAGAACGTGTCGAGTTAAAAGTATCTGAGATACTTTCTTTGACTAGAAAGTATTTTCATCAGAGGTTTATTTTGACTCTGCGCTCTTTTGATCAGGGGGGGCACTCCCATTTAAGCTCAGAGAAAAGGTCTTCTTTTTATAAGAACTTTTTAGACGAGAAAAACCTTATCCTTGATTTGGAGTTTCATTTAGATCAGTCACTACTTATGGATAAGTTTTCAAAAAAAGCGGCTTTATTGGCATCTTACCACGGAAGCATGGAAGGTTTAAAAGAGTGTTTGAAGCTAAAAGAGCGTGTTCATGCGGATTACTTTAAATGGGCCCTTAACTTCCCTTCTTCTCTAGAAGCTCTGCAAACGACACAAGTCTTATCAGGGCCTAATACTGTTTGTCTTTCTCTTTTAAAGGAGCATGCTTTTTTAAGAGCAATGTATAGGCATTATCAAATGCCTTGGATGTACTGCTATGATGCTAGTGCATCAAATGCAGCTCATCCGAGTCAGTTAAGTATGCAAGCACTTAGACGAAACTATCAGGTGCAGGGCATAGATTTAAAAACTAAGTACTTTGCTTTAATTGGAGATCCTGTTGATAAGAGCTTTAGTGATGTGAGTCATAATCGCTTTTTTAGAGAGAAGAAGATAAATGCGCGCTATGTAAAAATACCTGTTAAGAAGTCTGAGTGCGGTGCTTTTTTAGAGTATTGCAAGCAGCATAAGCTCTTCCAGGGTTTTTCGGTTACCATGCCTTTAAAAGAAGTTTTATCTGAGCATTTACATGACTATGCAAAGGGAGCATTTAATACTCTTGTGCTATGTGGTAATAAAGAGGGAAGAGCAGGCTTTATGGCTTGTAATACAGATGGCCTTGCAGTAGAGGAGTGTGTAAGAGAAAAGTTTATCAAAAGCTCTGCTAAAATAGCTGTTTTAGGAGCGGGGGGCTGCGCTAAGGCTATTGCTAAGCAATTAGCTAAGTCTTACTCTAATATATGGGTATTTAATAGATCAGCCAGTAACTTAAGCTATTTTGAAAAAGAGCTTAAGTTAAAAGTGGAGTCTCTAGATAACTTGCAAAGCTGTATAGAAGATGAAAGTTTTGAGCTTATCATTAATGCTACATCAGTAGGAATGTTAGATGACTATTCATTAGTAGATGAGTCTAGCTTTAGGCAAGACTGTATCTATATGGACGCAGTAGCTAAGCCTAGATGGACAAAGATGCTGCGCCTAGCTAAAGAGAAAAAAGCCTCGTGCATTACGGGCAAGCGAATGTTTTTCAAACAAGCGCTTAAGCAATGGGAGTTCTACTCTTCAGTTTTAGCTTCTAAGCCACAGAACGGATCTCTGCTAAGTAGTCATCAAACTTCTCCTTGAGAAGCTCTGATAACATCTTTTTAGAGGGGAATTTATGGCCTATAAAATCTAAATAATCTCTCATAGCTTTTACTTTTCCTATAGTGTCGGGATCTTCTGGGTCAAACAAGCTAAGTAAAAGCTCATCTTGGGAATCACTGAAGATTAAGTCTATATCACCGTTTATTAAGCGAATCCAAGCTAGCTGTTGCTTAATTTCATTAGAGAGTTCTTTGGCACTAACATCTTTTAAACTTTCGCTACGATTCTCTTTGATGATGGCTCCTGTATTATCCATCAAGATAAAGCTTACATCACGAGATCTGCCTAATAGACTTTTTAAGTCTCTTTCTTCATCCTCAGAGTAGAGAATAGACCTTAACTCATCACTATTAGGAATTTTATAAAAAAGAATGCGGCTATAATCTCTTGATAGTACAGCATTAGTCTCCGATGCTAAAGGGTCTAGAGTTGTGGGAGCTTCATAAGCTTTAGGAGTGATAAAAGTGTTGGGTAAAAACTCTCTGCTAAGAGCTGATAAGTCTGTTTGCATAGGACGTGATGGGGGTAAAGTACCGAGTATAGGAGGTTCTGGAGTTAAAGCTTTAGTTAAACGATAAACTTGGCCACCTAAAGAATACCTCGTAGATAGAGCTTCTCTGATACCAGTAAGGTGCTCCAATGATTCGAAGGCGCTTCTGACACTCGATGGGGAAGGTGTAGTTTCAAAGTCATAAGTCATTACTTCTTTTTTCTCTTCTTCTATTTGCTGCTGCTGTTGTTGCTGTTGTTGCTGCTGTTGAACAGTCCCTCCAGATAAAACATCTTTACCTACTTTGGTTCGTATCTTTCTTGCGGCTTTAGCTACGCCGCCTTCAGGGAATATTTGAGATGAGACTTTTTGGAAGGTTTCTTCTAAGTAGGCTTCAATATCAGATAGTTCTTTATAAAACTGTGAGATTTCCTCTAATTCTTCTTTTGCAAGTTCAGGAAAGTTTTTAGAAAGTCTATCTTTATAGCTTTTAACCCTCTTGATAAGCAGCTCTTTTTGATTTTCTAAGTTTTCAAGAGTATCTTTGACTGTTAAAACGCCGTGGAAAAGTTTAAAAGCATCTGGTTTTTCAATATCAATTAAAAATTCTTTAAAAAAGCTTTCTCTATCTTTTGCTTCTTGGCGGCTGCTATAACTTACTGAAGATCTACCACTATTAAAAGATACTTCAGAGTAAGAGCCTGTATCAAAACCAGCTTTAG
>JAACFD010000274.1 GCA_009937555.1 Chlamydiales bacterium
TTTCTAGTTCTTCAGTAGCCTTTTTATATAGTTGTTCTGAGGTTTCAGGCTCAACTCCTTTAGTATTATCTGTGGAAAATTCTCCAGGAGAGCTAGCTTTAAAAGATAAGTTTTTTAGCTGAATGTTTAAAAGGTTTTGGTTTTCTTTAAAATAGTGAAGTAGGTTACTACGAGTTTGGTAAAAAGAGCGCATGTCACTAGATGCTATTAAAGTAGAGTTTTCTTTAGCGTCTCTAATTGTAGGAAGTAGGTCATTATAATTTCCTATCCAGTTGACCACAAGTTCAGGTTGGAAGTGAGGGTCAGAAGAGTTTATATCCAACGGGACGTTTTTCTCTATCTGCAAAGATGCTGATTTTGCATTTTTTAACTGGTTTTCTAAGCTTGCTAGAGCTACTTGATAGCGCTTTTCTAGATTAACATCAGGTTGGCATACAGGCTCTTCCTGTTGAGAGTTCAAAGCTAGCTCTAGAGAATATATGCGCTGTTGGTTTGATCTTCTTTTATGTAAAAGTTCTCTTATAGCCTCAGTATTAAAAGCATTGTCACAGTATAAATAATCATCGGTTTTGAATTGTTTTAGGCGTTTTATTTCATTATCAATTCTTAACAGATTATTTTGGTTCTCTTCTTGTAATTTAGATAAATGTGCAATTTCTCTTTGAGAATCTAAGTAACCCTTATTGATTGCTAAGCTTTTGATATCATTTGCATAGTCATTAAGATCAAATAAGAATTCACTGTTAACTTCATTAGAGCGTTTATTCAGATAAGCTAGTTGAAACTGATTCCTATCGCTTTGCTCTTGCTCTAAAAAGTTTTTATACTCTTTCATTAGCTCGTTGACTAGGTTTGCAGAAAGGGTATTGTTCTTATTTTCAAAGAGTATTTCAAGTAGTAGAGGATCTGCGTCATCTGGCTCAACTGTTAAGTATTTTAAAATGTCTTCGTATACACCATCTTTTGTATCAATTACTGCTGAAAATGATTTTCCTTTAAGTTTATTTGTACTCTCAGGCTCTATAACAAAAAAACCATCGGCAAAGTCAAAACGCTCTCCAATTTTACCTTTCTTATGGGCTCCATACCTTGAGTTAACATAAAAGTCATCCTGGTTTAGGAATTTAATATTAAATGAAGCTTTGGATTTACCATTAAACTCTATACTTTTAAAAACTAGGGGGGACTTCTCTTCAGGAATTGGTTGAGGATCTTTCCTTAATAAAAAACGGTACTCTAAAGTAAGGTTGTCTTTTAGGTTTTTAAGTCTGCTTTTTACTTTAGATTCAGGGATAAATCTTCCCTGAAGATTAAGTTTCTCGATGACAGGGAAGAGGATACGCTTTGATTTAAAATAAGCTATAGGAGCAGGTTTGTCCAGTAGGGGGCTAGCAGAGGAAAGTATACTTTTAAGAGAGTCTGCAGCAGGGTTTTCATCATCACCGCATTTAAAAGTAGCAAGAGATTGGTATTTTGGATAGCTAAGAAGAGTGAATAATACAAGGGCTCCTATAATAAAATATGAAACTTTTTTAACCTTTTTTTTATGAAGCTTAAACTTAAAAAAAACATCGCTTAAAAAGATAGGAAAGCCTGAGGGCTTGTCTTGTTTCATGTGTGGCCTTTTTTGTTAGTATTATTATCGCTTAATCGCTCCGTATGCTGCTCCTGCCTCTTGAAGTCCTGAGAAGCTAGGTAGAAGCAAGTTAATGAAACGGTTCCATTCGGCTATAGGTTTAGAAGCTACGTAAACAGTATCTCCAGGTATTAGTAGTAAGCTATCATTTCTAAGGTGTAAAATTTGCTTCCAGTTAAGCATATAGATTTTAGGGTCTACAATATTACCTCTGATAACGTAGATAGCATTTTCGCTAGCTGTTAGGTAGTTTAGTCCTCCAGCTGCTATAAGGGCATCTCTAAGTGAAATAGCTCCTTTATTTAAAGGTATTGGGCTGGGTTTTAAAACTTCTCCAGTTACTAAAACGGTAGATTCTGTAGGGCTGGCTATATAAATTTTATCTCCTTCTTTAAGGACAATATTCTGTTGCATATCGCCTTTTAGAATGAGATGGTTAAAATCTATTTTTAGAGGCTGGTTATTGCGTAGAATGTAGCTTTTAAAGAGGTTGGCTTCTGTTGGGATTCTTGCTTTTCCTAGTGCCTCATAGAGTCTAAGCTTTCCATCTACAGGTATTTCACTAGTAGATACAAGGCCTGCAAGCTCAACTTTCCGCTTTAACCGTTTCTTATAGTCTAGAAAAATATCTACATCAGATATTTGCTCTAAATAGCTTTGCTGTATTTTTTGTCTTGCTTGCTCTAGTGTTAAACCTGAAACTTCAATATAGCCAATATCTGGTAAGCTTACTTTACCTTCGCTTACACGAAAACCAATACTTTGGCTTATGTTATTGACCATTTGAACAAGGTCTTTTCTCGATGGATGATATAGAGTTATATTTAGTACATCATCTTCAGTTAAGGTATCTTTGTACTCTTCTAAAAGTTCAGTTGAAAGGGGAAGAACTTTTTCACCTTGTAGTTCAAGGATAGAAAATTTTCCTTGTTGGATTTTGTGAGAGTCTAAAACAAACTCGGATACTTGATGGGTAGCTTCATCAGTAATTCTTGTGCTGCATGCGCTTAAGGAAATTAGAA
>JAACFD010000275.1 GCA_009937555.1 Chlamydiales bacterium
TTCCTCTAACCTACCTATACTAATAGACATAGACTTATCAATTCCTCTATGCAGCTTAGGTTGAGGCAAGAAGGGAGAGTTGAAATAATGTAATACTCTACTAGGAGCTGATGGCAAATCTAAGTTTCCATAATAATTCTCAAAAGCTTCGAGCACCTGCTGCTTACTTGCTTGCTCTTTTAGGTTAACAGAGACACTAAGAGTGTGCCCATCTGTTACTGGGACGCGGTTACAACTAGCATCAATACAAATAGGTCTAGATACTAACTCTCCATCAGAAAATGAACCTAAGATTTTTTGTGGCTCAGATTCTACTTTTTTTTCCTCACCAACAATATAAGGTATTACGTTATCTAAAATACTATTAGCACCTAAACTATTAAACCCAGCACCTGAAATGGCTTGCATTGATGTTACTTGAACATCTTTTACCCCAAAAGTGGCATCTAAAGGTTTAAGGGCCAGTGTCAATCCAACAACACAGCAGTTTGGATTACAGACAATACCACCTTTCCATAACTTTTGCTCTCTCACTAAGTTTAAGTGATCTAAATTTACTTCTGGTACTACTAGTGGCACTTGTGGGTGCATACGAAAACTTTTAGTATTAGAAACTACTATCTTCCCTTCCGAAGCATAAAAACTCTCTATTTCCTCTGCGCAACTTGCATCAAGGGCTGAAAAAACTAACGGGACATTTTCATAGATTTCTTTGGGAGCCTTCAAGCTGTCATGAACCGTCATTTCTGCAAACTGTTTCTTGAGGTTACAAGACATTTGCCACTGACAGGCGTCTTTATATAATTTATTGGCTGAGCGTTCTGATGCAGATAAGAATACTAAATCAAACCAAGGGTGATCTTGTAAAAGTTCAACAAACTTCTGCCCTACAGAGCCTGTAGCTCCTAAAATACCGCAACGTAGCTTTTTGTGGTCCATAGCTTATTCCCTGTCGTTTTTTAAAACACTTTGCTATGCTTGGATCATAAACCAAAGAAAGAAGTTTTTCTAGCTTATTATGCACTTTATAGTCAAAAGTTCTACTGTCCTTATTGAGTTTTTATATACTCAACTAGGTACAGAAATATCTAAAAATAAACTAAAATGGGCTCTTGAACATAATTTATGCAGGGTAAACTGTCGTCTTATTAATAATGCTTCTTTTAGGCTTAAGCAAGGTGATAAGATCTTTTTTGCCCTTAACTTTTTACCAGATACTCTCCCCTCCTTTACAGGCCTAAAGAGAAAAGACTTACTCCTTCAACACAAAGATTTCATTATTATCAATAAACCCCCATGGGTGAATTCTGACTCCACTGAGCTAAAAGAAAACCTAGAAAAGTTAGTTAATTCTGAAGTTCACCTGGTTCACCGTCTTGATAGAGGAACCACGGGCACTCTTATATTTGCCAAAAGTAAGAGTATAAAGGAGCGTTTTATTCAGATTTTTAATAACAAAAAGATAGACAAGACCTACTATGCTCTTGCAGAAGGTTTCTCTAGAAAAGAATCTGGTTATATTGAGAATTTCTTAGGCCCTGTTCAGTCGCTTCCAGGACAAAAAAAACAGGGGGCTTGCCAGGCTCATAAGGGGAAGTTGGCCCAGACAGAATGGCAACTAAAATTACGTACACCAACTTGTTCACTCTTTTCTTTAAAACTAATCACTGGTAGGACTCACCAAATCAGGTGCCACCTATCACAACAGTTGAAGTGCCCAATACTAGGGGATGGCTTATATGGAGAGAAATTTCTATCTCCATATGTAGCAATGAGACCAATGCTACATGCATTTAGCTTAGATTTTGAGTACGAAAATGAGAGGCTATTTACAAAGGCCCCTCTTGATAAAGATTTCTATACAATACTAAAAAAGCTTCACCAGAACAAGAAGTCGGAAAGCTTTTTAAGTGAAAAAGAAACTAAGTATCTAAACTTGTAAAATTATATTAAGCTTCTGATGAAGAAGAAGCCTTAGCATAATTTTGCTGAGTTGCTGCATAGTAGCCACAGTGAGGACAAATAGTATGAGACTTTCTCATTTTGCCACAACTGCTGCATGCAGAAAGCTGAATAGGTGACTTAGCGTGATGAGCACGACGGGAATTTTTCTTTGCGTTTGATACTCGGTTACGTGGTACTGCCATGATATTTCTCTCTTATCCAATTTTTGAAAGGGTTCATTTTAATTCAGAAAGGTTTATATTTGCAAATGGATTCTCTTGAAAATTCTCTTTCTTTGATTGTCCAAAATATTTCTTTAACCCTTCTTCCTGAGGGCACTTACCTTTATTACATTTCCAGTAAGATGGCACTTGCAGAAGAATTTCTTCTCTCAATATTTCTGAGAAATCAAATATGCCACCTTTGATGCTGCTCAAGGGTTCGGCATGCATAAAAGGACTTAAGCTAATCTCTAGCTCTCCCCACTGATTACACACAGCACATGGCTTTTTCGCAACAGCCTTAATGTGAAGCTCTAATAAAAGCTCTTTATCAACGACATAAGCTCTGCCGCTTATCTTTATAGGCTGTTCAAAAATAAGATCTTCCTCTTCAATAGCTAAAAATTTAGAAGAAAAAGTCTCTTCCAGCTCTTCTTCCTTGCCATTGCTAAGGCGGTCGCAGTAAATTTTAAATCCTTCTTTGTC
>JAACFD010000045.1 GCA_009937555.1 Chlamydiales bacterium
AGCTAAGCACTTAAATACAAATATTATAGTTGGTGTTTATCTTAAAAAAGAAAATGGCCGGTTTAATGAATTAGTGCTATTTTCTAGAGAGGGAGAGGTAACTTTAAGTTATTCAAAGCAAAAACTTTTTAAGATTTGGGAAGAAGATAAATTTGTTGAGGCAGGAAGCACTACTCAGAAAACTTGCATAAATGACTTTGAAATAGTTCCGCTTATTTGTTATGACTTAAGGTTTCCTGAGCTTTTTAGAAAAGCATGCGGAGCAGAACTATTTGTAGTACAAGCAAATTGGCCTATAGATAGAATTGAGCATTGGCGCTGCTTACTTCAGGCAAGAGCTATTGAGAATCAGGCCTATGTAATTGGAGTTAATAGGGTAGGTGAAACCAACGGCATTAATTTTGGTGGTTCATCTATGGTTATAAGTCCTATAGGAGAGATAATGGTTCAACTAGAGGATGATGAAGCCTTTTTTGGAACCACTTTAGATTTACAGTTTTTGAGAGACTATAGAAAGAATTTTCCAATAGTCTAATTTTAACACAGAGGTAACTATGAGCGATAAAGCACCTAAGAAAAGAGGCGGAGTGAAAAAGCCAAATAAAGAACTCAAAGTCAATCCTAAAAAAGCAGCGAGCAAAAAAGCTCAAAACTTTAAGGTTGTGGTGGCTTTGATTGTTCCAGAGAACATTGAAGTAGCTACAGAAACATCACTATGGACTATCGCTCGTCACCCCGATATTATTGCTCGAATTAAAGTTGAAGGTAACCTGGGATCTAGAGCTAAAAATGAAGCCTTTAGACAAATTTCTACCGTATTTGGTGATCAATACACGCACGTACTTTTAGTTCACGCCCATACTGTTTTTGGTGTGAAAGACTATGAAGCACTTAAAAAAGCAGATAAAGATATTGTATCTGGCTTGTACGTAAATGCCACAGTTCCTTATCTCCCTGTTTATAAGCCTTTATCTGGAAACAGGGTAGACTTTATGCCGCTAGTTAGAGAATTCCAAAAAGATAAACCAGGCTTAATGGAAGTTTCAGAGGTAGGTTTAGATTTTGCACTAGTTAAAAGAGAAGTAATTGAAAAGTGCAAAAAGCAATTCACAAAAGGAGTTGATGAGTGGTTTTGGCCAGAACGTAACTCCAGTGGTATGCTAAATTCAGAAACGTCTTCTTTTTGTGATGCTGCTCGAGAAAAGAAATTTAAAATCTTCCTGCATCCAGGTGTACGTATTGGAAAGATCACACATCAAGCTGTTTACCTACATAACTTCTTAGACTATCTTAAAGAAGATAGTACTCATGCTAAAGGGCTTTTAGAGCGGATTGAGTCAGCCGATCAAAAATCCAGCAAAAAGAAAAGTAAATCAAAGAGCTAAAAATTATTAGGCGGTATCTGAGCACTTTCCTTCAGATGCTTCTCTAAATCATCGGCGACAAAAATAGGGTCATCGGTGATGGTTAAGTGATTTAGATCGTCAACAGATAACGTTTTTTGTTTGATGGCAGTTTCTTTAAGCCAGTCTATTAAGCCCTCCCAGTAGCTAGCACCCATGAGGTATATAGGAAAGGGATGGGCCTTTTGAGTCTGTACTAATGTCAACGCTTCAAAAAGCTCATCAAGAGTGCCTAAGCCTCCAGGAAGAGCTACAAAAGCTTTAGCATAGCGAACAAACATAACCTTTCTGACAAAAAAGTAGCGAAAAGATAGGTTATGTTTAGGGTCTACATAGTCATTACTTTTATCTTCAAACGGAAGGTCTACACAAAGACCAGCTGAGACACCTTTAGCCTGCTGGGCGCCTTTATTAGCAGCTTCCATAATCCCAGGGCCTCCGCCTGTAATAATCGAAAAACCTCGACGAGCAAGCTCAAAAGTTGTTTGCTGAGCTAGGTCATAGTAGGGGCCTTCATGAATGCGAGCAGAGCCAAATACAGAAATAGAATTTTCTAAATTAGCTAAAGATTCAAAGCCGTCAACAAACTCGCTCATAATGCGGAAAATCTTCCAAGAATCAAATTGCAGTTGTTCTTTTTTATCTTTAGCCATATTCTAGTTCCTTAATTTGTGTGTTTCTCCTCTAATTCCTTAGTATAGAGAACGCTTTTTTTTGTCTAGATGATATGGAGTAAAAAATGAGGGTAGCTAATTTATTAAAACTTGTTCGTGTTAGGGAAACGGTATTTTCTCTACCATTTATGTTTATGGGGGCACTGCTGCCATTTGCAGATCCTAGCTTTAGCTTAGAAACACCTCCTCTAATTTTATTTTCCCTAATATTTTTAGCAGGCTTCCTTGCTAGAAACGCAGCAATGTGTTTTAACCGTGTAATTGATAGAAAAATTGATGCTGAAAATCCTCGGACAGCTCATAGGATGTTAGCATCAGGAAAAGAAGATTACCGCTCTGTTTTTACAATGGCATGGGCTTTTTCCTTTTTATTTGTGCTGCTTTGCGGAGTGATTAATAGCACATGCTTTTTACTATCTCCTTTTATAATCTCTCTCATTTTTGCTTATTCTTTTTGTAAGCGCTTTACAGTATGGGGACATGCTGTATTAGCTTTAGTACACTTTTTTGGCCCTGTTATGGCATATATTGCGATTAGTTCTGAAGTAGCAGCCCCTGCTTTTTTACTTGGTGGAGCTGTTTTTACTTGGATTTTTGGTATGGACCTCATCTACCAAACTCAAGATATGGAACATGATGCCAGGCATGGAATATGGAATTTAGGTGTATTAATCGGTAGAGAAAGTAGTTATTATGTAGCTGCAATGATGCACTTACTTACACTAAATTTTCTTGTTCTTGTAGGTTTAAGCGCAAATCTAGCTCTTCCTTATTATGTTGGTGTATTTGCAACCCTACTTTCTTTTCTTGTTTCTTATCGTTTACTTTATAAAAAAGGCCTTAAAGAGATTAATGAAATTTTCTTTGTAAGCAATGCTCGCATTTCGCTTATTTTATTAGCCTGTACAGTAGTGAGTATTTTATGGACCGTATAATTGTAGGTATCTCAGGTAGCAGTGGTATTGTATTAGGCCTAAAAGCTATCAGGTCTCTTATAGAAAAAGGGTTTATGGTAGAGCTGATTGTAAGTCAACCAGCCTTTATTGTAGCCTCCCAGGAAATGGGAAGAGATTATTCTACACTTGAGAAGTTCTTAAGCCATTTTACCGATAAAGAAAGAGAACAAATTAGTGCGCACTCTTTTCAGAACTTTTGTGCGGGTATAGCTTCTGGTAGCTTTATCACAAGAGGAATGATCATTATTCCATCATCTATGACTACTCTTGCCGCTATTGCATGTGGCTTAGGAGATAACTTACTGAGACGAGCTGCAGATGTTTGTCTAAAAGAAGGAAGACCTTTGGTAATTGTTCCAAGGGAAACACCATTTAGCCAAATCCATCTAGAAAATATGCTAAAACTTTCGAAAATGGGAGTCTCGATCGTACCTCCTGTTCCAGCATGGTATAATGGCTCAAAAACCTTAGAAGATGTGGAAGACTTTATTGTTGGAAGAGCCTTGGATCAATTAGGTATCAACCTCGATAATTATGCTAGGTGGAAGTCGTAAGTAAATCTTCACTCGTATCTTTTGCCTTATCTATTTCTAAAGAAGCACTCTGGCTTAGACTATAGACGTGGGCATCAAAGCTATTACCCATACTAAGACCTTTAGGGAAATATTCCTTCCACCTTTTTTGGACTAATTTGTCTGTTTCCTCTAGAGGTATCAGTTCATTTGGATAGCTGCGTTTCATATGAGCATCAATTACAAAAGGAAATTGATAACAAAGATGGTGGCGGAAAGTTTTAGCTTCTGCATATATATCAGCAGCAGGTTCAAAGCGAGTGAATACTGACCATAGAAATGATAGGGGGCTTTTAGCAGCTTTTGCAGCATCATCTACTAAAATTACTAGGGGCCATTCATTAAAGCAAGGGAGCTCTGTCAGTTTTTGCTTATTCTCTTTATAACTGCTGTGTAGCTCTACTAATAAGCAACCAGGACAAAATACCTTGGTATGCTTTATGTAATTAGGTAGGTTTTGCGGTGCTTTTGTTGGCAATTCTCTCTTCTTTTCTCCAATTCCAAGCAGTACTCCTTTAGAGCCTTTATTAAGTTTTGGTCCCGTATAATCTAAAGTATCCATTGAAAGGTTAGAGAAAATATATAAGTCGGTTTCAGGAGAGCAGCGCTCAAGTATAATAGGTAAAACTTTATCAATTCGCTTTAAATCTACTTCTTGGTCAGTAATTAGTAAGAATTTGGTTAATGCAAGCTGTCCTTCTCCTAAGATTCTAAAGGTATGAGCTAGGCTTTCTCTTGAGAAACGCTCTTTAACCTTTGCGGCACTAAGTGAATGGAAGCCGCACTCTCCATAACTCCATAAGTCATCAATACCTGGCATCACTAACTTAATAAGGGGTTTTAAAAGCTCTTGAAGGTATTCACCAATAATAAAATCTTCTTGGATAGGTTTGCCTACAACAGTAGCTGGATAGATAGCATCTTTTCTACAGAAGACTTGCTTTACATTTAGGTAAGGAAAGGGGTGCTTTAAACTGTAATAGCCATAGTGATCACCAAATGGACCCTCTTCTTTTCGTTCGTGTGGCATTGCTTGTCCACAGATTGCAAATTCACATTCAGAGATCAATGGTAGGTTCATAGAGTCTAGTTGTGTGGTATCAAGCTTTTTTTCTTGAATAAAGCTACAAAGCAAAAGCTCTGAAATATTTTCTGGTAGAGGGGTAATGGCGCTTAAGGTTAATGCAGGGGGGCCTCCTAGAAAAATATTTACATCTAAAGGCTGGTTTAAGAGCTCAGCTTGATGATAGTGATAACCAGCTCCCTTAGAGATTTGAAAATGCAACCCGCAAGTATTAGCGTCAAAACGTTGAATTCGATACATCCCTAGATTAGGGATATTGCTTTTAGGGTCTTGGGTATAGACAAGAGGTAACGTAAGAAAAGGGCCACCATCGCAGGGCCAAGAAGTTAAGAAAGGAATTTTCTCTAGAGAGTCTAATCTTTGCGATAACACAGGAGCGCTTGTTTTATTTTTAGTACCAACATGCAGAGCTTTTCTTAAGAGTTTATGATTCTTTAAAAGGTTGAGAGGCTTCATAGCCTGCGGGTCTTTAGCTAAGTTGACAAGGGACTCTAAAGTTTTTTCAGGGTGTGTGGGGAAGGCGAGTTCCATGCGTTTTGCAGAGCCAAATAAATTGGTTGCTACTCGGAAATTAGAGCCTTTTACTCGATTAAATAATAATGCTGGCCCATTGGCAGCTGCAACTTTTCTATGAATTTCTGCAATTTCAAGGTGGGGGTCGACCGGTACATCTACTTCAATAATTTCGCCATGTTTTTTTAAACTTTGGATGAAAGAAGATAGATTATACAAAACAGAAACTCCTAGTTATACTTAGTGAAAGCAGTTTATCGATACAGGGAGTTTTAGAAAAAGAAAAAAGACCAAGCTTCAAAATAAAGCTTGGTCTTTATAAGTAAGACTTATTGCTAAGATAAGAAAAGCTTAAACAGCTTCTCCAGAAGCACGCATTTCTTTAACTACTGCAGCAAGACCTTTTTTATCAATGGTGCGCATAGCAGCAGCAGAAAGTTTTAGCGTGATGTAACGGTTCTCTTCAGCAAACCAGAAACGTTTCTTGTGTAAATTAGGATAGAAACGTCTTTTGGTTTTACCGGTGATATTAAGACCGATTCCTTTTTTCTTCTTTGCAATACCTCGAATGGTGTAGGTATTTCCGCTTCGAGGTTTCTTTTTAGTAACTTGACATCTTTTAGACATGTGTAGCCTCTATATTTAGTAAGCCAATCGTAAGCTTGCGATCTTTTAGGTCTATTTTTCTTTCAAACAATAATGAAGGATCATTCTAGCAAAACCCTTGTTATAAAACAAGAATTTAAAGTCTAGTTTCTCTAAATGACTTATGAAGCAAAAAATAACTTGATAATTCTCAAGTTCTACTTGCTCATTTAAGTAAGATTCAGTATCCCAAACAGTATAATTTCTAATTTAAATTTTACTTTGGTTTATGGAAAAGATAGAATGTGATTTAGCCATTATTGGTTCTGGCCCAGCAGGGCAAAAAGCTGCTATTCAAGGAGCTAAGTTAGGTAAAAGCGTTGTTGTTATTGAGAAAGATGATCATGTGGGAGGAGCTTGCCTAAACTCAGGTACTATTCCTTCTAAGTCACTTCGAGAGGCTATATTAGATTTTACAAATTTCTATGAATCAAACTATTACGGTAAAGATTTTGAAGCCCCTAAGGTCTCTATCAATGATTTGAACTATCGTTTAAACAAAGTCTTAGAAGAGCAGCGGACAATGATTCTAAGGCAATTTAAAAAAAATAAGATAGAATTTTTGAAGGGGGGAGCAGAGTTTAAGGATCCTCATGTTCTATATGTTAAAGATGAGCAAGGGAAAATCCTTAATGAAGTGCATTCAAAAATTATTGTACTGGCAGCAGGTTCTAAACCCAGAAATCCCATCCATGTTCCCTTTGATGACGAGGTAATTTTAGATTCTACTCGTTTGCTTTCAATTGAGCATTTGCCAAAGACCCTGATGGTTTTAGGCGGCGGCATTGTAGGTTCTGAATACGCTAGTTTTTTTGCTGCCCTAGGAACTAAGGTGACAGTTGTAGATAAAAAAAGCCACTTACTGCCTCTACTAGATGCAGAGATAGGGACACACCTGCAGGCTTCTTTAACTAATTTAGGGTTAGAGTTTAAGGGGAATGTTAAACCTAAGGAAATTATTCGTTCTAAAGAGAATAAGGCTCAAGTAATAATGGAAGATGGCAGCATGCTTGAGGCCGATATGCTACTTTATGCATTAGGAAGAGTAGCTAATGCAGATGCTCTGAATTTAGCTGCTGCAAACTTAGAGGTAAATAAGTGGGGATTTATTGACGTGAATCCTCTTTATCAAACCTCTACTAGTCATATCTATGCAGTAGGGGATTTAATTGGAGCTCCAGCTCTTGCTTCTACTAGTATGGAGCAAGGAAGGCTCGCTGTAAGGCATGCTTTTGGCGTTCGTATCTGTAATCTAATGGATAAGTTTCCTTTAGGTATATGGACAATTCCTGAGATTTCCACTTGTGGTTATACTGAGGACCAGCTGAAAGAAAAAGGCTTTAGCTATGAAGTTGGAAGAGCTTATTACTATGAAATGGCTCGTAATCACTTAGCTGGAAATCAACCAGGCCTATTTAAAATTCTATTTCACCCCGAGACCATGGAAATTCTTGGAATTCATATTATTGGAAGAGGAGCTTGTGAAGTGATTCATATAGGCATGGTAGCCATGAATTTTAGAGCACATCTTGACTATTTTGTGAATACTGTGTTTAACTATCCTACTTATACAGAGGGCTATAGAATTGCTGCACTAAATGGAATTAATAAAATTAAGCACTTTATCTAGGGAAAAGCTATGACTATCCATGACTTGTTTGGTTCAGGCGGAAAAAAAATACCAGAAGACGATAGTCAAAAAGAAACTAGCCAGGAAAAAGAATTTGTTCATGCAGAAGTTTTTGAGGGGCACGACTATATTGAGTTTGAGAAGATTAAACTTAATAAAGAGCAGGAATCTTTTTCTCTAAAAGCTCATATACTCTTTTTTATTTTATCAGCACTGCTGGTGCTGGTTTTCTTTTTACACCTAGCACTTGTAGGAGTATCGTTATTTTTAAGCGCTATTACACTATTTCAGTTTCCAGCTTTTATAGAGGCTACTAAGCGTTATCTCAAACGAACAAAAATTGTTTTTATCATGTCTATCATTAGCTTAGTTGGAGTTATTTCTCCAAGCGTAGCCCTGATGCTTCTGATGACTTGTCTTATGATATTTGTTAAGCAAAGTAGTGATGATAAGTTTTTATCATCAGTGCTACATTGGTTTAATAATAAAATCTAGTCTTCAAAAAAAGTATCTCTAAAGCGATAGATACAGAAGCAGCTTAAGCTGGCTAAGCTTAGGCTGGGTAGGTTGAGGATAAAAAGCGTAGAAGCGTTTTCCCATATATAATCTATTTTATCAAAAAGAGTTGGCTCAGAAAAAGAGAAAGAATATCCCCAGCCATCTTTTGTATGGTTCCAAAAATTACCGTCAACTTTATCACGAGACAGTAAGTAACTGCTAGTAGCTAGGCAAGCTGTTAAGCCAATCTTGCTTATACTCCAGAGCCTATCTGAATTTTTATCAACAAACTCTAGTGCTTTACCGCTTAGCTCTGGATTACTTGAAATAGCCTGTTTTACTCCCCATGCTGTACCTATTAGGCTAGTAGCAGCTAGAGGCAGTCCTGAAATAATCCTTTTTATAATATTTTTATTAGACATGACAAACCCCTGTTTTTGGTCTAAAAAATATCATGAGTTTTTTTTATTAAGGGGAGATTAAATAAGTTAAACACTTTGATAAAGCCACTCTAGCGGGCCATTGCAGTTATGTAAAAATTGAAAGCCGCTATCTTTAATTTTATCGTTAGATACCCTTTTATCGCCAGCGTGGGATGCTACTTTATTTTCTGTCCATTTTAACTGATCTATCCCTAACTCTTTTGCAATTTTTTCGTAAAAGTCCTTTTTAGTAGGGTGATCATCGCTGCAGATGTTATAGATACCAGAAAGTCTTTTCTCTAAGACCCAATCAATAGCTCTTATAATATCTTCTTGATGAGCCCAGTTGGAATATGAAGTTTGAGAAACAGGCAGAGGTTTTTTGGCTAAATAGCTTAATCTAGAAGAGTGAGTTCTTCCAGGTCCATATATGCCTCCAAGGCGTAGGACCGATACTCTCAACTGATCGGATAAGAGGTTTAAGTATACTGTTTCTGTACTTGACAAAATACTACTTTTTTCTGATTTCTCTCCAAGAAAGCTCTCTTCAGTTACCCAAGCACCTTCTCTATCGCCATAGACAGAAGTGCTACTTAGATATACAAGGTGGCGAAGGGAGTTGTTAGTGGCTAATATTGAGGATAAGTTTTTAGCAGTATTTAGGTAAGCCTCTTTGTAAGAGGCATTTTTTTTAGGGGCAATGGCTATAATAAGTTCTTCTGTAGATACTAGCTCTTTTTCTAACGCTCTTTTATCATTAGAATTTAGCAAAGTGATAACATTCTTAGCCTGTTTTGCACTCCTTATTTTTTCAGCTGAGGTTGTTGTTCCTACTAGTGTGCGAGAACCTTCTTCATCCCAGTAGTCAAAGAGTTTACTACCAATATAACCTATGCCGAGTATCATTGTCTTTGTCATACATTTACCTACTTAATAAAGAGTAAAAGAAATTACAGAACTATACTTTTATAGCTTAGGTAAATTTAGATAAATGTAAAAGTGACTAGGCCCTAATGAAAGACTAAGAAATACTACTTAAGTTTCATAAACCCCTGAGAGCTTCACTAAGAGGGAAGCGAATATTTGGGTGTCTTTTAGAACCTACTATTCTACTCCCACTGGCTAAGGTTATTGAGTCAAGTATTTGAGAGTCTTCTCTTTCGGTTAGGCGAGAGGCTATCATTGCAGCGCTTTTATGATTTAGCTGCAAGAATGAGCTGCAATGAAGCAATATGGCATTATCAATAAAGCTGATAAAATGTTGAGCATCTTGCAAAGCTTCAATTGGTACTTCTGCACCTGCTTGTCCATTTAATGGAAAAAATATACTGGTATCGTAGTCAATAGCAATTGCATTATAAGGAGTTTTACCAGAAGAGGTTTCATTAACAAAGTCTTTTAATGAGCTTTTAAATCTTACCTTAGAGTTAGTGTGCTTAGTAAGGTACTCTGTAGTGCTAGTCATTGCTTCTTGGATCTCTGGAGATTTTTCTATTGATGAGTCTGAATATAGAATATCGATAAAAGTGAGGTTGAAATTGTAGTAGCCTAGTGTTCTTAACTTCTCTACTATTAGAAACTCAGATAGCATTCCTCCAGCACCTAGAAATGCTAAGGGTATTTCACTGTTTACGTCTGGGTAAGCTTTAACTAAATGTTCAATGATTTTATTCTCTATTAATGCTCTATTTTCTTTAGAAGAAAATTGGCAATTACACCCATAAACCTTAGGAAGATTCTTTTCATTTAAGCGGAGAATTGAATATCCATAAGTATCTTGCTCTTCTAAAAGAGAGTAGTCTTTATGGGAGCTTAAATACTCTATGGATGATCTTATAAGATCTATACCAGGTATGTTAAGGCGGTTGATGACAGGTAGTAGAGCTTGAAAGAACTGTCTAGAGGAAATTGAAATACTTGAACCTCTTTTAAAGCTATAAGTTAATGTTCCAATAGCTAACAGAGCTACTGTGGAAATAAGTAGTTTATTTTTGTTTGCACATAAATATCTTGATGCAAGCTTTGTAGTTGTAGCTATGTGGTCTTGGAATGATACCTTGACTTTACTGAGTATTAGCATAATTAATATCCATAATGGTTTAGGAGAGCATTATGCTAGTTATTTATTAAGAAATTTTGAAGGCAGTGCTTTTATGTCTTTGTAAGCTATTTCTT